>JASBVU010000295.1 GCA_029960905.1 Thermoanaerobacterium sp. | reverse complement strand
AGACAACGCTTGGCTCATCTTGTTGTGCTTCAAGACGACGCTTGTAGCCGGAAGTGCGTTTATCAATGGATTCATCGACCCCGTTAAGTTGATTTTCCTTTTTCGCTGAACTTAATAAAGCAAAGTCTACAGGTAGAAAAGAATATCCGTCAGACCAACCAAGCGTAAGCAACTGAAACCCCTTATAGAATCGTTTCTCTGTATGATCAAATACTCGTGAAAGAAGTTCAACAGACTTGCTTCGGTTGCGTGAAAAGAGTGAATCATCAACAATAAACACCTTCACTCTTTTGTTTGATGTAAGCTTTTTTATACGTTCAGTAAGATCTTGACATAAGGAAAGTAAAAAAGTTCGCCAAGCATAAGTAGATGAATTTAGAAAACGATAGATCGTATCTTTTTTAGGTAAGTCCACGGCTTTCTTACTTTGAAGTGCTTGAAACCAATTTTTATATTGGAAAACAAGCAAAAAGATAAGACGGAAAATAGATAAGCATGAATAACCAAATCCCTTAGTAATTCTCGCTTTTCTCAAATGTTTGCCTATATTTAATTCAGAAAATCTTCGTTCAAGTTCTTTTGGTAGTTGTGCAAAAGTATCTTTTTTCGTTATCATAATGGTGACACCTTCTTTGGAATTTGGTTTGGTCACCATAATTTTACCAAAAGATAGGTGTCTTTTTCTTTTTAAAAAATAAAATCAATAAAAAACAAGAGAAATAATGAAAGACGATATAAAACAGTCATATCAAGAGTTGCAATAAGATATTACTCTGCGAAAGTTGAGTAAATTATATAGATGAAAATTAAATCAGCTAAAAAAGCAAAAAACCAGTTAACATCAGTAACTCCTAATAACTTAAACAAATATTGCTCTACATAACCTAAAACAAACAGACCGATTAATAAAATAAGAATAAGGCGAATTATTTCCATAAAAAATCCAAATAATTTTGTCATCTTTTACTCCTTTTATTAAGTAATCTTAACTTTAATATTACCATGATTTTTCCAATAAACTAAGGTACTATAGTTTGAATAACAAAAAAGCTTCCAGACCTACACCTAGAAGCTTGGTAAATCATCTGAAACCGTTTATTTACATATACAATAAGGGTTCATTTTATTTAGTATAGAAATTAAAGTTCGTCAACATTAACAGTGAAAGAACCACCAGAGTAGGAAATTACCGACTTAACAACAGTTGTATAATATACTACTATTGCTGCGTATGAATCTTCAAAATGAGAATAACAACTTTGTTTATTACTACAACTACTACTCTCTGTATTTGAATATACCTTTCCAATACCGCCTGATCCAATAGCACCAAAAGCAGTATGTGTATAAGTATTCTTAATATTTGTAGCCGTTCCTTTAGTCATTTTTGTAGTCATAGATATTTCATAGCTTTGATTGATATAACCTTGATTTAAGTTATATGTCCCTAATGTTGAAGCTGTTACAGTACCATTAGGATTTGAACCTTTTCCTGAGAATGTAATACTTGACGCTGCTGCTTGAAGAGAATTCAGCTTTTCAAGAGTGGAGCTAGGTGTTCCATTAACATTGTTTGCATATTTTTTACAAATTCTGCATCTTCTTCACTTAATAGTTCCGTTTTTAAAAGGCCACCAAGCGATAGCGCGGTAGCTGCTAAAAATTTATAAATTTTTGTGTCTACTTTATTGACCTAATATCATTTAGGTCAAAGCCAAGTGGCTAGACATGGAGCCTTTGTGGGCATGATCTCTGGCGAAAGTCGAAACTGCAATCCCTTATTTCGCAAAGAAAACAGCCCATCATTTCCGGAGTTATTTTAATTGACGCCTGACAAATATGGCATTTAATATTAAGCTATTGGTATATTATATTATTCCAACTGCCATATTTCATTTGCTTTAGAAATCATTCTTTCTATTTCAGCTTTATTTTGCTCCACCTGTTGAATAGCAACCGCATCATCTTTATTTATTGGGTTCATATTCTCATCAACGTAGATCTCATATACTTCGCCATCCTTCTGTAATCTAACACCGTACTCATATCCACCAAATAATAATGGCCAGATAATTAATCCGTCCATACTTTCAGGTTTAGTAACCCCAAGATTACCTGTGAAACTTAAATACCCTGGTTTTTTAACGTTAAACTGATAACCATCTTCTATCTTAACATGTACACCATATTTATTTTTCGGTATTGCTTCTATAAATTTATGATATTTAATAGTTGTTATTAAAAACCAACTCAAATTCCAAACTGCAAATATTGAAACAATAATTATAAGAATTTTTTTTATATTAATTTTCTTCATAAATTCACCACCAAATCACCTTGTTTTTTAATATCCTCATCGTGTGTAACAAGAATAATTGTCTTACCTTGTTCATTAAGTTGTTTTAAAATGTTGAGTACTGTTTCTGCATTTTTTTTATCAAGAGAGCCAGTAGGTTCATCAGCTAGTATAATATCACATTTTTTAAGCATTAATCTGGCCAAAGCTACCCTTTGTTGCTCCCCACCTGATAATGTATATACTTTTTTATTTAACTTTTCTTCTAATCCAACAATTCTTAAAGCTTCTTCTATAGATAAGTCAGTCTTACAGTCTTTACGAATCAGTTTCAAATTCTCCTTGACAGTTTTACTATCAACTAATGCAAAGTTTTGAAATAAAAAACCAATTTTCGTTCTAAAATAATTTAAATGGTTCCTTTTATTTTTTAGATCAATACCGTCAACGATGATTTCACCACTGTCTATTTTTTCAATAGCTCCAATCATATTGAGCAATGTTGTTTTACCACAACCACTTGGTCCTGAAAATATAACAAACTTTCCATCGTCTATTCTTAAATTGAAATCTGAAAATAATACTTTATCATCAAATTTTTTAGTTAAATTTTTTATTTCAATCATATATTTCCTCCTTTCAATATTTTCTGGATTTTTGCTTTTTCAGTTTTATGAATATAAAACGAAATTAGAAAGAGCTCCAGCAACAAGATGACCACTCCTCCGATAATGAGATAATAGAATTCATTAAATTCTATTATCATAGCAATAATAACCGCTGATAATATACTTAATATTGTAGTTACTACTGTCATCAAAAAAAGCTTCCTGTGTTTTTCAAACATACTGTGCCCCATAACTTTCTTAATCGCAAGCTCAATTGCGTTCACTTCGTATTCCAATTTAATAATTGAACTAATAATGATAAATTCTAAAGACAATACCAAAATACTAAAAATGAAGTTAATATATAATACTCTTTTGGCAATGATCCATTTATTTTCATAGTTATCTAATACATTTGTTTTGCTGACAATTTGATCAGCTAAATCATGCTCCTCAACAAATTGGTTAAATTCATCACTTGATATCTTATACATAATATCTTGTACATAATCTACTTTTTGCGAATCATCAGATTCCCTTTTAAGTGTATCCG
Source organism: Thermoanaerobacterium sp. (assembly GCA_029960905.1). Taxonomy (GTDB): domain Bacteria; phylum Bacillota; class Thermoanaerobacteria; order Thermoanaerobacterales; family Thermoanaerobacteraceae; genus Thermoanaerobacterium. The sequence continues at coordinate 13 of JASBVU010000295.1, read as the reverse complement.
CTGACATATTATT
>JASBVU010000294.1 GCA_029960905.1 Thermoanaerobacterium sp. | reverse complement strand
ATTGTATCGCTTAAAGGCTATAGTCACACAATACATCGGAATATAATTAAAAATAAACACGTAGATTACAGGAATAAGTAAAAGCAAATAAAGACCCCATGCACGCTTTATACGATTGAGTATTTTATTATATTGTGGTTTTGCCGTCGTACTAAATGACATTTTCTGAATGTTGTTAAGTTCTTCCATTTTACCACTTCCTCTTAATTATGTATACTCTCTGGTTTATATTTTATACATTCTTATAAACTTTAGCTAGACAAGCATTTTATCTTTTATTTAGCCGATTTTACACATAATTAAGTTATTATCAACAACAAATCTTTATACAATTTCTATTTTCCACTACCGTTACATACCAACAAAAACCACTTTCAGAAGATACTAACGGCATTATCTCTATTCAGCTTACAGCTTTGCCCGACAATTAATCTAAGCAATAATTTCCCATTGACGGGGGTCAATTTCATACTTTGTAGGTTCATTATTTATAGCAGCAATAATATCTCGCACTACACACCCCATCAGTTCCTCATGACATTCAATAGTATGACCTGCTATGTGAGGGGTAATTAACACATTATCCATTTTTCGAAGAGGGCTATCCTGAGGTAAAGGTTCAACTGTATACACATCAAGTGCAGCTATAAAACGACCTGTCGACAATTCCTCAATAAGAGCCTGTTCATCTATTACTCTTCCACGAGATGAATTTACGAATACTGCTTCATCCGGTAACATCTTAATCAGTTCTCTAGTGATCATGCCACGAGTAGTAGGAAGATCCGGGGTGTGCAAAGAAACTATAGGACACGAAAATACCTCCTCCAACGAAGCTGGCTTTACTTCAAACATCTGGGCTTTTTCGTCAGTCATATAGGGATCATATACTAATATTTCACATTCAAACGGCTTTAAAAGCCGTATAAGAGCCCGTGCAGTAGAACTTAAAGAGACTAAACCAACTTTCTTTTTTCTTAGTTCATGGCCATTATATACATCAACTTTCCACTTACCGGCTTTCATAGCAGCATTTTGTTGAGGTAAATAACGCAAACATGCCAAAATACTAGCAAGGCAATACTCAGCTACACTATCAGCAATTCGACTTGCAGCTGAAAAAACTCTTATACCCTTTTCAAAAACTTCAAAAGGAATACGATTTTTCACAGAACCTGCCGCATGACCTACATATTTAAGTCGGCCCGCTCTGGACAAAGCATTATTATCAATAACAGGAGAACCCCACGTGGTTAAAAGAACATCATATTTTGCAATCACATCAGCTAGTTCGGTTTGCGTCATTTCGCGCCCTTTGTTATTGTAATCCGTATCAAAAAAAGTATCGATAAGTTGCCGCGTCGCAGGGTTACTTACCATCTCAAACTGAGTTCTTGATGGCACCACTAATGCTCTAAGCTTACTCATATGGTAATTTCCTCCTTTTTTGCTATTTATTATAAAATAAAATTATAACGCCCATTTTTTAAATATATGTAACTTTTGTCAATTACAATCTTCAAAGTAATTACTTTGCTAAATTTTAAAAAACAAAATTCCAGATTACAAAAATTTCAGTTGATAAAAAAATGTATATGCCTTACGATGATTTTTGCTAATAGCCAAATCTTTTTTACATAAAAGGAATAGGAGTCATGTTATACAACTGATTATATTATACAATACTACATAAATAATGTAAATTCCCCAATTCCCTCATCACGCTTCCATATTTAAGCAACCATAACTACCCCATTATTTATCCACCACAGTCCACCAACACATGAATAGTCTCGGGTCCTCCTTGGTTACGTATCCTAAAAGCCTCATCAATTTTATCCAGTGGAATTTTGTGCGTAACCATTTCAGAAGTAGTGATCAAACCATCCTGCACCATCTCTACCGCTTCCTGAAAGAACCTTCTCATGTCTATATCCCTTCGCGGTTCCGTAGAATAAATCTCCAATCTCTTGCGATGTACCTTAAAAAAATCCAGGGGTTTATTACATACACCTATACAACCGTACATCACAATCCTGGCCCCTGTGGAGCAACATTCTATAGCATCTACTATTCCGTCTCCTTCCAACAGACAAGGGATAACCACATCGAAACCATCGGGGAAATCCTTTCCTACTACATCCATGGTTGGAGTATCTGGGGTAGGAATTCTATAAGTATGGGTAGCTCCATATTTCCTCGCCAGATTCAATTTCTTCTCATACAAATCAGTTACCACAAGGTTCTTCGGACTGTACAGTTTTATCACTTGAGTGAGTACCAATCCACTGACACCCTGACCCATTATAAGTACATTTTTGGACTGATCAATTTGAGCCAATTCAGCGGTATGTATGACCCCCGGTAAAATCTCAATAAGACTTATCTCCTCCAGTGGGAAGTCAGCAGGTAAAACCTTTAGATTAAAAGGCTTGCATACAATATATTGAGCGAAAGCTCCCCATACATAACGACAGACTACCTTATCACCTTCCTTTAATCCGACGACATTGGACCCTACTTTGTCGATAACCCCCGCTACTTCATGTCCCAATCGAGACGGCAAACTCATGAATTCAGGAGCTCGTGTTCCCCTGTAAGCCTCAAGATCAGAACCACAAATACCTACCCACTTAATTTTTACTCGTACCTCACCATCTCCAGGCTCTGGAATACGGGCATATCTTATCGATATATCATAGGGCTTGTTAAGCACAGCTACTTTCTGGGAATTAGGTGTACCTTTTTCCACCCATTCAAACTCGGCCATCTCCATCTTGGTTGTCATAATTTGTTCCTCCTCTTAAATTACTTATATTTCTACCATTAGTTCTTCCGATAACTCACTTTCCATCCCCGAAGCATTTATTGCCTGTATTTTATAATAATACTTTTTCCCCTTTTCCACATCCATATCAATATAGGTGGCAGTATTCAACGATGTATTATCACTGATTACAGTATATTCCCTCTCGTTTTCACTTCTCCTCCACACCTTATAGTAGAGAAAATCCTTCTCCTTGCTAGGAACCCATTTCAAAAATACCTGAGGATTGCCATTATATCCTTCTTCTACTACTCCCTTAATAAAACGGGGAACCTCTGGCTTATTTCCATTTGCAGGTACCAGCAGCAAAAGCGATACCGAATGCATCGGCATATCTATTTCAAAGGACATATTGTAATTCATCTTAATATTCTCAATAGGTCCGTATAGCTCCAACCCTTCCCTTTCCCTAATGTGCCGAATCTGCTCCACAGAGGGACTATAAGGCTTCCCCATCCTTTTCCAGACAGCATAAGAATTGCTGTGCTCCTTATCAATCCTGTAGTGGATGAGCTTGTATTCCCCTTTAAAAGGGACGTTTGCCAGCGTAAGTCTGATCTTTCTATCGTTCACATCGTCTTCCATACCATCTTCAAAGTTCCACACCATTATTGACAATACATCATCCTGCATTGTAGGCAAAACACCGTATTTTCTTCCA
>JASBVU010000293.1 GCA_029960905.1 Thermoanaerobacterium sp. | reverse complement strand
CTGTGATTTATAAAGCCCATCCGGCTTAATTGCCTGTGGAAAACCTGAATATAAAGAAGAGAACACACCATATTGACCCTGGGGAAATTCAAAATTCCATGCACCACCGAAATAATCCTCGGTACCAGTGCCGCAAATTGTGGGAAAGTCTTTATCTCCGTCTATATAAAACTTGATCTCCCCTTCACCCCACCAACCATTGTTGTTCACACCCCAAGCTAAATATGTCCCAATATAATGGCCCTGGCCTTTAACATTATCTATAATCGTATGAACCTCTTTATATTTCAAAGGATTATCCCTTCTCCATTGAGCATGCAAGTATGCCATATCATCAGGTATATCCGTTAATATATAATCAATCTGATAAAATAATACAGCAGCCTCATCGCTAAGATTTTCCACGGTGATTTTTGCTGCTTTATTAAATGGCATCAGTAGATAAGAATTCATACCCCCTGCCGGATTTACAGCAACTGCAATAGAATTGATATTGCAGTGTTCACACCATCCATTAAAAGTCTCCTAAAGGGGGTTTCAACTGATGGATTTTCTTCATCATCCCAGTACATTCTCAATACTAATGAACGCCAAAGTTTCGGAAATGTGGTCATCCAAATATGTTGGATGGCACCGGGACCTTTAATATGAGCCAATTCAAAAGTGCTTTTTGATGCAATACTGATGCTTGGAGATATTTTCCATCCCTGCCCAAGTTCTCTTGCAAATTGCTTCCCAGTTCCATCTAACGCCATACCTCCTCTGCCCTTTTCACCTGTGAAATTTTCTGCACTTATAGAACGGCTCTTTGCTGTAGATAACCTTGGCAGATTACCTAAATTTAAATTTAAACCATTAAAGTCCACAATAAACATCTCCTTTACAAGCGTAACATGTTTTAAGTCATGTATAAAACATAGCCTCATTTCACTGAAAATTTATATTTCCAGTCCAGACAAAAGGTAATGGAAAAACAGCATGTATAAAATTATCAATAATGGGATTTTCATTAAGTCTGTGTATTTTGAAGCTTTTGTCTCCAAAAACCAGCTTATGAAGCTCATCGGAGCCGTCTATTTTTATCATCTCATCTCCTACTCCAAATATATAGGTACCACCATCATCTTTGAATTTAATGCTTTCAACAATATCTCTATCAACATGTTGCATAAAATACGGCTTAAGTTTTTCCATAAACCTCTCGAAATTTAATATCTTTACTGTACCTAAAAGATTGGTTTCTTCATACTTAAGTCTCTTTTCCCTTGCTATATCAGCCATCCAATCGTTAAAAGTACACGGTACCCTTATATGCTCAAGGGAGAGCAATGCCGCCATTTTCTCCAAACCTTCATAGATTATCCTGCGGTCTCCACAAAATTCAACTACATAGCCTCTTTCAACATCTTCATGGATTATTCTCAGTATCACATATCCTTCAAATACTCCATTTTTTCTCATAAGATAGATTTTGTATGTAAAGTTTCCCCACTGTGTAGTGGCACCCTTTAGAAGATTTTTGAATTCGTAAAAGCTTCTGTAGTACCTTGTGGATTCTCTACCGTATATTCTTATCATTTCATTCAAATACTCATCTCTGTATTCCACAAGCTCAATCGTGTCATTAATTTTTTCTTTCGGACGTATATCAAACTTGATGCAACATCCAGCCTTACTGCATCCCCTTCTAAGATACAAATTCCTTTCACCTGAAACCAGCATAATGTCAACCATTTCTTCTCGCATTATCCTTTCGGCATCATCAAGCAACATGGACGAATAACCCTTCCCGCGGTATTTTTCGTCTGTACATACCGCACCAACTGAGGCTACCTTTATTGGTGTACCTTCAATTAAAATAATAGATTTATAAAAATTTACATTTGCAACCACCTTTCCATCCTCAAGGATGACCCTTATGTTTTTTAAGTTTTCCTCATTCAAAAGTAAAGGGAACTCCTCTTTCATTGTAGGTTTATATCCCATTGATATCCTGAAAATATTGTTTATGAGATTTATCACATCTTTAAATTCTTCTTTTTTACACGCTCTTGGCCCTTCCATATTTTTGCCTCCTCGTTTGCTCTTATATGAGAATTATTTCCCACTGTCAAAGCATACATTTAATTCTTCGGTAATTTCATTTATTTAAAAAACTACCTGAAATAAACTGGTCATAAAAATTCTCTTGCATTTTCTTACAATTTCCCATTTTTGAGCTTATTTCAAGTAATTTTTGTTATAGTTCTCTACTACCTCTATCGATTCTTTTATTAATTCTTACTCTATTTCTATAATGAAATCTTGGATTATAAAGTCGACTAACCCATTTTTTTGTAAAGCATCACGATTGAAAATCTGCTCCTCTTTTTATCATTTCTTCTCTTATTTCTTTTCCGTAAATATCAAATAATTCTTTATTTTGTTTAATTGATATTGCAGAAGCTATTCCTGCAGCTTCTCCAATAGCTCTAACTGTTGGTTGTATTCTTAATGAAGATTGTGCAAAAAATTCTGCAGAAATACATCTCCCAGCAACCAAAAGTTTTTTAACATTTATTGGAATAAGGCATCTATATGGTATTTCATAATATGGTACTTTGTCCTTTTGAGATATATCAATATTATCATATTTATTATTGACGCCATGGACATCGATCTGATAATTTGATTTAACAATAAAATCTTCAAATTTTTTACATAATAGGACATCTTCATTTTTTAATACATATTGCCCTATTATACGTCTTGTTTCTCTCACACCAACCTGTACGGCAACTTCTGCAAGATAACAATTTTCAAAACCAGGAAAATACTTTTTATAAAATTTAATGTGCCTTAATATTGCTTTTTTCCCCTCTATTTGGGCATTTGTTAAATCAAATGGATTTGTACCATCTATCCTTTCAAATATTTCCGGGCAATTAAAAGCTAAAGAATCTGCTCTACCAGGTATGCCAAAAACTTGCCAGTATTGACCATCTTCATATTTTAAATCATTTGCTTCATAGGCTTTTTTAAAAACGGATTCAAGTGGCATATTATGCCCCCATATCATTGCGACGTGGAACAATGGAGGTTTATATTCATATGTATCGCCAATACTTTTCAAATACTTATGAAAGCGATGTATATCTATTCCTGACATTATATAACGCAGTGATATAGCTTGATTTTTTCCTGTCAAAGGATTTCCACTTTCAAATGGTACACCAGCTTTAAACGCTATATCTGCATCACCAGTACAATCAATTATCCGCTTTGCAAATATTGCATATAATCCGCCTTTATTTACAACAACTACGCCTTTTACATCTTCATTATTTTTTATAACATCTAAAGCAAACGTATAATACAATATTATTACGCCAGCTTCAATTGACATTTGCTCTAATAAGAATTTCAAAATGGTAGGATCAAAGTAACCTTTATTGCCCCAATCATCAGAAGCCCCATAGCCTAAATTTATCATTCTGTTATTGATTTCGTTACTAATAGA
>JASBVU010000292.1 GCA_029960905.1 Thermoanaerobacterium sp. | reverse complement strand
ACATATTCTATTATACAAGAAAATTATTAATATTTTATTAAAAAAATCGCAAATATATAAAAAAATATATCCTGATTAGCTATTTTTTGCTGCATAATCAGGATATATTTTACATATATTGGGTTATTTTGCAAGATTGTATATATTTATTACATCATCTTTTCCAAGTTTTACAAATTGTCCTACGGTTATTGTCCCGTTCGATGTGCATTTATCTGCCATTTCCTCAAACCTGTCATAAGGTATATTAGCCTCCTTCAGTGTTACAGGAAGACCAATGTTTCTAAAGAAAGTTTCAAGCCTTTTTATGCCTTCCAACGCTATCGCTTCTCTGTCGGTAAATGTCAAATCTACATCCCAAACTTTAACAGCAAACTGGACAAATCTATCCAAGTCGTGTTTATACACGTATTTCATCCATGCAGGGAATATTATAGCAAGTCCTGCACCATGTGCAATGTCGTAAATAGCGCTTAACTCATGTTCAATCCTATGTGATGCCCAATCGCCGATTCTTCCCGTATCCAACAGTCCATTATGTGCAATAGTGCCTGCCCACATCACTTCAGCTCTTGCATCGTAATCCTCTGGATTTTCAATAAGCCTTGGGACATTGTTTATGACGGTCTTAAGCGTGGCTTCACAAAGCCTGTCTGTAAGGTCTACATTCCTGACATTTGTAAAGTATCTTTCCATTATGTGAGCCATTATATCTGCTGCACCTGCCGCCGTCTGATACTGAGGAAGTGTGTACAAAAGCTCTGGATTCATTATGGCAAATTGAGGCCTTATTAAATCCGAGTGTATTCCCTTCTTGTACCATCCATCTTCATTGGTTATGACTGCACTGTCGCTGGCTTCACTTCCTGTTGCAGCCAATGTCAATATTACCCCTACAGGCAATGCCTTTTTAATCTCAGCTTTCCCTACAAAGAAATCCCATACATCTCCATCATAAAGCGCACCAACAGCGATAGCCTTTGCAGTGTCTATCGCGCTACCTCCACCTACAGCCAATATAAAGTCAATGCCATTTTCCTTGCAAATCTTTATACCTTCATAAACCAAGCTAAGCCTTGGATTTGGTTTTACTCCTGATAATTCTATGTAATCCACATCATTGTCTTTTAGCGATTTTACGACTTTGTCGTAAAGACCTGTCTTTTTTATGCTGCCACTGCCGTAGACAAACAATACTTTTTTTGAATACCTTTTTGTCTCTTCACCTACTCTATTTTCAGTCCCTTTGCCAAAGACAATCTTCGTCGGACAAACAAAGTCAAAATTTATCACAATGATCACACCCCTTTATTAACAAACTTTTTACAAGATTATTATATCACTGCTTTTTTAAAAAACATATTTTTGATAGTACACTACGATAGCATTTGATATGTAACAATTAATATATAACTTCATATATTGGTTTTAGAACACGATTATATTTCGTGCCATAAATACTTCAAACGAGGTGATTGCTTTGCCAACTATTCAAATTAATCCTACAGATGATGCTTATATATCACAGTATTTTGCAACTCAAAATTTCGGCAATTCTATTTCACTATTCACTGGTGAATATTTAAGGTTTGGGAATATGCCAGATGCATATAGAACTTTATTAAAGTTTAACTTGTCAGGAGCTATACCATCTGGCAACGTAATGACAGATGCTAAACTCTATCTGTATGTATACAGAAAAGATATGCCTGACAGCATACTGTATCCACAGAATATTACAATCTATGAAAATTTAAGTGATTTCAGCCAATCAACAGTAACTTGGAATACGGCACCTTTTACTGTCATAACTCCTTATAGCTTTACTGTTACCGACAGCATGGTAGGAAGCTATATAGGAATTGATATAACAAATTTGGCGTATAAATGGGTTTTAACACCATCTTTAAACTTTGGCATAACTATAAGGGGAATAGAAAATGTTGTTGACACTATAATAGGATACGAATCAACTAACAATGTAAATAAACCGCTACCTTGAAATCACCTATGAACCATGTCCTGTATGTCCGACTGGTCCTACCGGCCCTACTGGTCCTACCGGTCCGACTGGCCCGACTGGCGCAGGAATAGCAGCTTACGGATATATTTACAACACAACTGGTAACACCGTCATTCTGGGTGGAGATGTAACATTTGACAGCAATGGACCATTAGTAGGCATCTCACACACAGCAGGAACCGCACCTATAACGTTTGACATCGGCGGAACCTATAGAGTAGGTTATACTACAACAGCTTCAGTGGCTGTTTTGAATTCGATGGTATTGACATTAAACGGCACTCCTTTGCCTCAAACGCAGTACTCTACAATCATCAACGCAACAGAATTGGTAGGAGAAGCTATAATAACTGTATCTGCTGGAGATGTCTTGACTTTGAGAAATACAGGCGTTGCCTTGACTTTAGCTTCTGGTGTTGTAAATGCTTCAATCACATTGTTAAAGCTTGACTGATTTTATTTTTAAAGTTATTTAGGAGCTTGCATGGCAAGCTCCTTGATTTCAATAATTTTCACTTTATATCAAATTGGAGGATGCTATATGGAAAACAAAATTTCTATAAGTCTATGCATGATAGTAAAAAATGAAGAGCTAACATTAGATAGGTGCTTAACATCGATAAAAGATGCTGTAGATGAAATAGTCATAGTTGATACAGGCTCTACTGACTTAACAAAAAATATTGCAAAAAAATACACTAACAAAATATTTGACTTTAAGTGGATAGACGATTTTAGCGCAGCAAGAAATTTTTCATTTGGAAAAGCAACAATGGATTATATATTATGGCTTGATGCAGATGATTATGTAGAACCAGACGATTTAGAAAAACTTATAAATCTTAAAAACAACTTTGACACATCTATTGACTCAGTAACGATGAAATACGTATTGACTAAAGATTCCAATGGCAGTCCATCTTTTATAAGCATTAGAAATCGCCTTGTTAAAAGAACAAAAAACTTCAAATGGATTGGTGCAGTGCATGAATACCTTGAGGTTTACGGAAAAATTTACGATAGCGATATACAAATCATGCATGGCAAAATAAAAAATACACCTAATAGAAACATTGAAATTTATGAAAAGATGATTGAAAGCAAAAAAGATTTTTCGCCAAGAGATATGTTTTACTATGCAAATGAATTAGCCGAACACAAAAGATATGCTGAAGCAATCGAATATTACAACATGTTTATAGACTCCAAGAAAGGATGGATCGAAGATATACTATACTCTCTCGGAAAGCTTGCTGATTGCTATGAAGCTTTAGGGGATTTAGATAAAAGGGATGAAGTGCTTTTTAAATCTTTTGAATACGACATACCAAGGCCTGAATTCTGCTGCAGATTAGGCTATAAATTTTTACAAGAAAACAAGATAAAGCAATCAATTTTCTGGTATGAGCTTGCAACAAAAGTCGAAAAACCTAATCAGGGCTTTGTAAATATAGCATGTTCCACTTGGCTTCCACAT
>JASBVU010000291.1 GCA_029960905.1 Thermoanaerobacterium sp. | reverse complement strand
GCAAAAGCCGGTTTCAGACAAGGATATCCACTTTTTAGACAAAACTGGTTGACATGGTCTTTTGTGGGAAGTAAAATAGTCATGGATGTAGTAATTGCCAATTAGGAAAATTTATATCTAAATGTTTGAATCTTCTCTTTTTTAAAAGTATATTTAGCTAAGCAAGGGGGTGTCAGAGTCATATCAAGTTTTAAGGAAGAGGGTGAGAATGAGATCGCTTGCCTTTCCTAAATTTTATCCTGACATGTTCGCAGCCTTATTTAGTTTAATAGTGTTTACTGTTGCATGTTTCCTGCAATGAAAACATTGACAGCAATTAGCCGGGAAGGGGGTGTCTGGTAATGAAAAATAATTTAGCTGAAAAATCCAGACATATTTGGTTAATTAGTTTTTTATATGCCTGGATACATGGAAACGGATACCATTAAAAAGATCAATGATGGGGGGCTAAGAATGCGTAAAATAGTAACGAGCCTATTTTTTCTTCTTATATTTCTTGGATTGGTTGGTATTGCTTTTGCAGATGATAATAGCAATAATGCCCGCATAACAAAGGTCTATAGGGTTACTGAAAATGGTTTGAGAGAAGTCAGTATTCAAGAATATTTAAACACACCTACTGCCGAAGCATTTATAGAAGCCAAAGAACAATGCAAAAACAAATCATTTAACAAGGTGAATGAGATTAAGGTTACAATACCCACTGGCTCCGCAGGTAACCAGATTGAATATATAGAACAAGCAGGAGCTGGTCAATTGTTGGGTCCTGAATGCTTTAACCCAAAGCCAAATGGGGGATTTAATATACTTGACACAGCAAAGAACAGAGTAATATCCATTAATTCTGGGGGCAAACAAGATGGCATCCATGAGTTTGATCAAAATGTTATAACACCGGTAAAAATAGCTACTGATCAAAATAACAATTTATACCTTGTAGATCCGGCAAAAGATATTATAGGTAAGCTCCAGAATAATGATTTATCAATTTTCAAGATTCAGGGATTGTCGCTAGAAACATTGATTGATTTTGAAGTAAATGATCATGGTTTGCCTTTTGTTGTGCTGGCTAATGAATCAGGTGGAATATCTTATGTTTTTGAGTTGATAAATAATGTGGCAAAAATAAACAATATTATCGAGGGGCGCCTAACTCCTGATGGTAAGGTTTATAAAACCACGTTAATCAAGGAAAAGGGTTATGATGTTGGTCACGCATGCAAAATATCGTTCTTTGATATAAACAATAAATTAACTAAAGAAATATTAATCAAGTCTAATCATTGGATTGGAGGCGCTCGTTATTTAGGTGAAGTAAACGGTGATTTAGTTATACAAACCCATGAATTTGAATCAGATGCCAATTATAATACTCACTTTGAGGACTTGGTTAAAAAGGTTTCTGTAGATGGTACCATAAAAGCCATAGCTGTTTTGCCGAGGAAATGTAAGTATGTAAGTAACGATACAGTTTTAGCTAATTCCGCAGTGTATCATTTAAATACCGGGATAAACGAGGTTAAGATTGAAGAAGTCAACTTTACTCCGATAGATCATTATAAATCGGCGCTTGACCAGTTTAGCCGGGTTGAGGCAAATGAGATTCTGGCCGACAGCACTGCTACTGATAAAAATTCATTAGTAATAACCCAATCACTTCCTACGGTAAATAGATCATTGATACAATCAACAGCTCAATCTTATTGGAGTTGGACGTGGTACTGCAGTCAGTCGAATTACAATACAACCGGTGGTTCTATAAGACCAAGATATATCACTGCGCCCAATCAAAATTACCAATCTGTTCCTTATTGCTGGGGTGGATGGGATAGTCTTGCGAGCTTCCAAAGTCGACAGGGGAGTGGATGGACCTGCGGTAATATTAATACTGATGGATATTATATTTCTGGAACATGTGGTGTAGATTGTTCGGGATATGTACAAAGATGTTGGGGGTTGAACGATAAAAAATATGACACGACAATGTTAGATAGCTCAAATATATCTTTTAGGGTAAGCCCTAGCTCACTTAAATTTGGTGATGCGTGGAATAAGTCCGATCATATAATGCTCTATCACCAACGAGATGGCTATGGTGATTACATCTTATACGAAGCAACAAAGCTCAATGCTTATGACAGGGTTGCTCACACGGTTCGAAATGCATCTGAAGTTGAATCAGCATATCATGCTATAAGGCGTCAAAATATTAATGAAGATGTTTGAGGTAAAGCTATAATAGTATTTCATTTAGACTCATTCTATCAAAATAATGCAATAGACTATCAGAGCCAGAAATATATATGAGAACTCCATCAGTGATTCATGCCTGAAAATAGTTGCACCCGGGAAAGGAGGTCTATGTTTGCAGAAACATGGTTTTTATTTGTTGCTGATAGTTTTTATAAGCATACTAGTTACTGTCAATGGTTGTTTAGATCGGGAAGGACGCAGTCCTGTCTCACATGATGTGCGCCCGGAAACAAAGGTAATCCGTATTAGCACAGTTATTAGAGAACAACCTTCATCTAACGCCAAAACTGTGTTAACATTGGAAAAAGGCAACCTTGTAAAGGTTCTTGAAAAGAAGGTAGTTGGCAACGAGGAATGGTCCTATGTAGAATGCGTTCCCCTTAGCTATCCTCCAATGAAAGGGTGGTTGAAAATTAATGATTATAGTGCAGATATGAAAAACATTACTCCTAATCAAGGTTTCATTAGAGGCAAGAATATATACTCAAGTCCTGATTCGGAATCTAAAATTATCTGGTCAGATGCTCACTCAGTATTAAGTATTATTAGAAGGGAAAATGGATGGGCATACTGTCGTCTACCAGCTGGAATGGAAAATGGTTGGATAAAGGAATCAGATATCAGTTATGAATTCCCTGTTCCATAGTCCTGGAAAAATGTTCTATGCTCGGAAACCAGAATATCAGTTGGATCCAGGCTGACCGTTTGGCCACTAATCGCTCTGCTGGTGGGGTGGATATGCGGTCTGGCTGGAAGTCCTGTAAAATTAGGGAAAAGATTTTATTTGACGGAAGCCAAATCACAGGCAGGACCAGTTCAGGCGGATATACCACCGGCTGTTATGGCCATGGTAGCAAATAAGGTTCTTCGCTATTTTGAGTGGGTGATGCCAGCAGAAATAGTTAACAATGGTATGATCTGGGTAAATCATAGTCAAGACGGCTGGTAATTATGTAAGCAATTGTAATAAGGGTTTTAGTATTGCGGTAGCCCCTTGCACGGGCCTTGGCCGCCTGTATAAGACTGTTGAGACCTTCCAAGATGCTGTTTGAAACTTTGGATGTGCTAACTAAGAGCCTTTTTACTTTTGTTTTTTGAAGAAGAGTTTCAAAATAGGCATTCCGGGTGCATCTTTAGCGAGAGCCTCAAATATCCGTTCCAGGTCCTCTTTGCCTCTGGTTGGCACGAGACACTTGAAGACCTCTATCAACCGCTGGCGGGCCAACTTAGGTTCGGCCCGAAGCCTAAGA
>JASBVU010000290.1 GCA_029960905.1 Thermoanaerobacterium sp. | reverse complement strand
TTTTTCAACTATCTCTGGTAATTTTTCACCGTATATTTCATGAGCTTTACTTAATGTTAAATTTCTCAACTCTTCTTCTGCGCCTTCTATAGATGGAGGAAAAGTACCATCAGGTATTGGTTTAACATCTTCTATAAAGTCTGCTATCTTATTAGGATTGTCTATGACAATCTCTTTTGCAATTTCTTCATCAAAGTAATCAAATTCTTTTAACATTTCATCAGTAGTTCTAAAGTAGAGTGGAGGTTGTCTATCTGCATCTTTAAATCCTTTCCCGTACATGAGTATTTTTCTATACACGCTATCCCAAGGATCCAAAAAATGAACATCGCATGTTGCAACAACTGGCTTTTTGAATTGTTTTCCAAGCTCATAAATTCTCTTGTTTATTTTAATCAATTCTTCTTTGTTTTTTACTTCACCTTTATCGATTAAAAACTCGTTATTACCTAAAGGTTGTACTTCTAGATAATCATAATAACTAACGATCTCGTGTAATTTATCATCGTCAAGATTTGATATCAGTCCTCTAAAAACTTCACCCTGTTCGCAAGCAGAACCAATTAACAGCCCTTCTCTCATTTGTGTCAACAGACTTTTGGGGATTCTCGGGTTTCTGTGAAAATACTCCAAATTTGACCTTGATACTAATTCATACAGATTCCTTAATCCTTTTTGATTTTTGACAAGTATAATTACATGATATGTAGGCATTTTTTTTATGTCGACCTTATTCTTTAAATAATCATTTATTTCATTTACTTTTTTTACTCCACTCTCTTTCAGCTTATTAATACTTTTAAGAAAAATTTCAGCAGTTGCTCTAGCATCATCAACGGCTCTGTGATGATTTTCAAGCGAAACTCCAAGATACTGTGCTATAGTATCCAGTTTGTAATTTTTAAGATTTTCATACATATGTCTGCTCAACTCTAAAGTGTCTAAAACAGGGTTGTCCACTTCCATGCCAAGATTCTTAGCTTTTGTTTTTATAAACGTTACGTCAAAGTTTGCATTATGCGCTACAAGAACAGAATCCTTTATAAATTCTAAAAATTTAGGCAAAATTTCTTCAATAGATGGATATTCTTTAACCATATCATCCGTTATTCCTGTCAATTTTGTTATAAATTTTGATATATGAACTTGTGGATTTACAAAGGTTTCAAATGTATCTACTATTTGACAGTTCTTTATCTTAACGGCACCAATTTCGATAATGCTGTCATTGATACTTGACAAACCCGTAGTTTCAATATCGAATACGACGAAACTGTCATCAATAGTCACAGATGCGTTTCCACTGACGATTGGAACACCATCGTTGACGAGATAACCTTCTACACCGTAAATGACTTTAACACCATATTTTTTAGCAACAGTCTGAGCTTCAGGATAAGCTTGCAAGACAGCATGATCTGTTATTGCAATGGCTTTGTGTCCCCATTCAGATGCTCTTTTAATTAAAGACTCTGCAGAACTTACTCCATCCATACTGCTCATTTGCGTGTGTACATGCAATTCTACTCTTTTTTCTGGATGAGAATCTACTCTGATAAATTTCTCACATAACTCCATGTCTTTAGCATTCAATATTAAGTCTCTTTCATATTTATCGTAAATAACAGTACCACGTACTTTTACATTGCTACCTATTGTTAATCTATCTTTAATTAGACTGTACTTTTCACCATTTAAAAATGCCTTAACTGTAAATGAAGACGTCGTATCTGTAATATCAAAAGTCATCAGATATTTAGATTTTATTTCGCGAAAATCTATCGAAAAAACTTCACCTTTTATTGTAACATCATCACCTTCTTGAAATACATCGCAGATCTTCACAACTTCCGAACTTATTTCTTTCCCAAGCAATACTTTGCTGTCATTATCATCAATATTACTTTCAACTTTCTGATTGTTTTCTAAAGGACTGGTAATAATGTTGTTTGCCATGATTTCTTCATCTTTTTTGATTTCTTCATGAAGTTTGTCATATATTGCTTCATCAAAATCTAAGACAAAATTCACATTTAGACCATAATATTCTTTTATCAATTCTCCAATATACGCATCGATCTTGTTTTTCTTAAGAAAATTAAAAGATACTTCATTAGATGCCTTTATCATAACATGTTGCTCATCTTGAACAGATACATGACATGATTTTATAAAGCTTAAAGTGCCAGGATATTTTTCACTGGCTTTTTTTATAATATCATCCCAATAATCATTTAAAACTGAATATACGTCAATATTATTTGTGCCGATAAATTCAAATTCTATATTAGAAAGTAGAGGAATTTTTGATTTGATAGTAGATTTTAAAGATTCTAACTTTGAAACGTCTTTTTTAAAATTAAAAGGCAAAAACAGTATGAGCTTTTTTTCCTTTAAACATAAACTGATTTTATTTATTTTTACATCATTTATACCTAATTCCTCTTTAAAAAAAGAAGGTAGCATCAAAACGCACTCCTTACATCCATACCTTTAAAATGTCTTTGTACATCATCAATCTAGCTTTAAAACCTTTGATAAAACCTAATTTTTCTTCTTTCATGATATGCGTCATATTCTCCAACTGTACATGTAGTACTCGTAAATGTTTTTCTTTGGCATATTTCGTCAGTGCTACTTCTATTCCATATTTTAAAATATCAACATCGCTATCATTTATAAAATCTATGAAGACATCCCTCTTTAAAGTACGCTGCCCCGACAAAAAAGGAGCTATTTTTTGAGCTAAATCAGTTCTTTTTCTGCCAGATGAAAATACGCCAACAGTCATGTCACAATTGTTATCCAAAACAGGTTTTACTAATTTATTAAAATGCTCTGGAGTAAAACCTATAAGATCTGCATCAAGCAAAACTAAGACATCTCCATTAGCGGCCTGAATGCCTCTTCTCACAGCGGCACCCTTCCCTAAATTTGTCCTTAAATTTATAAGATTTACGTCATAAAGAGAAACAACTTTTTCAGTGTTATCTGTTGAACCATCATTTACAACTATTATCTCATCAATAATATCGATTTTTTTCAATACTTTTAAAACATCTTCTATGTTTTTTTCTTCATTATACGCAGGAATAATGACAGATATCATTATGATTTCTCCTCCAGTATATCGTTAAGTTCCTTTATAAATTCATCAAAAAGTTTATCTTCTGGTACTTTTTTAATTATCTTTCCTTTTTTAAAAATAAGGCCTTCTCCAATTCCTCCGGCTATTCCTATATCCGCTTCTCTCGCTTCACCGGGGCCATTGACTGCACATCCCATTACAGCAACTTTTATGTCTTGATTTATGTTTGCTGTTGCTTTTTCGACTTTTTTAGCTAATTCTATCAGATCAATTTTAGTCCTTCCACATGTTGGACAAGAAATTATTTCTACGCCTCCTTTTGACAATCCTAAAGATTTTAATATTTGCTTCCCTACTCTTATCTCTTCGATGGGATTTCCAGTCAGAGATACTCTTATTGTATCTCCAATGCCCAT
>JASBVU010000289.1 GCA_029960905.1 Thermoanaerobacterium sp. | reverse complement strand
TAACAAGTAGCGGGAATTACATTTGGCTTACAGTTGATGATATGGCAAATGGTGGAAGAGCTATAGATGTTGATAGAGTAAATCCCTTGACTGGTAGGATTATGACAGGTTCTACAAGTGCTGGGTGTATTAATGTTTTAACTGGTATAAATGATTTTGCCATAGGGACAGATGGTGGAGGGTCAGTACTTGCACCGGCAATGTCATGTAATTTGCCGGCGATTATGGCTAAAGGATTAGGACTTAAAGGGAAAGAAATAAAGAAATCAACAGATAATATTAAATTTGTACCTGGTATTGGGATTATAGCTAATGAGCTAACTACTTGTATAGATGTTATTAGAGAACTTGTTAGTAAAGAAGAATATGAATTTGAAAATATTAAAGTCGGTATCCCCAAAAAAGGAGATATAAATTTGCCGATTTTAGGAGATGTTAACGAAAATCTTAACGATGTGAAAAAGATACTATCTGACGAAAAGATAAGCATTATTGAAGAAGATCTTAGCAATGTGACTGATAGAAGTATTTCAATAAAAAAAGTTATAAAAGCTTTCAATGATGTGGATATTATAATAACAAAAGAAGGACCAATTGATTTATTTGGCAAAGGTGATTCTATTTTAGGTAATTTAGGTAAAGTTGGTTCTTATATTAAAAATAAATCTGGAAAGTATCTTCTTAAAATTGCTAATATGGTAGATTCTACAGCAATAACAATACCTACAGAAAATTTAGGAGTTGGAATTCTTATAATAGCAAAAAACGGATTGAAATGTGGCATGGCAGCTATAAAATTAGCTGAAATAATTAGTAAAAAGATAAAGGTACCTTCTTTATATAAAGAATATTTTGATGGTTTAAAATATGATGATATTTTGTTTGAGGTGGAATAAATGATACTTGATAATAAAAGTAAATTTAAAAATATGGGGAATACACTTATACATGAACACTTAACGGTTGACCTCTCAACGGTTAAAGGTGACAATGACACCAATTTGGATGATCTAAATGCTATGATTGATGATTTAAAAGAACTTAAAAATAATGGTATTAATACAATCATAGATGTTACAAATATAGGAATGGGGAGAAATGTTAGAAAAATAAAATACATTTCCGAAAAGTCAGGAATTAATGTAATATTATCAACTGGATTTTATAAAGACCCTTTTTTACCAGATATTGTAGTTAGAAAAAGTGCAGATGAATTATCAAGAATATTAATTGACGAAATATTAAATGGAATAGATGAAACGGAATTCAAAGCATCAGTAATCGGAGAAATAGGTACAAGTAAAGACAATATAAAAGATATAGAGAAAAAAGTATTTATTGCAGCATCAATAGCGCACAATGAGACTGGTGCTCCTATAATAACACATACAACCTTAGGTAAGCTAGGACTCGAACAATTACAAATATTCAAAAACATGAATGTAAACCTAGAAAAGGTTGTTATAGGACATGTAGATTTAAATCCCGATTTGGATTATTATTTAAAATTGCTTGATAATGGATGTTACATTGCTTTCGATACCATAGGTAAAAATAACTATCAGCCTGATGAAATAAGAGCAAAGTTTATAAAATCCCTTATTGATAAAGGATATACTAAGAAATTGTTGCTTTCTTTAGATATAACAAGAAAATCACATTTAAAATATTACGGTGGATATGGTCATTCATATATATGTGATAAATTTATTCCTATTTTAACAAGTAACGGAGTATCGGATGAAAGTATAAAAACAATTTTATATGATAATCCAATTACATTGATTGGAGGCTAAAAAATGAGAACTAATCCAATTAAACAAATTAGTTTAGATGATGCAATAAAATTTCAGTTTAAGCTAGTTGATGATATACAATCAGTCTTTCAAGGACACGAACTTCTTGAAGCGGGTGACTATGGAGTGTCCCTAGAGTTTGGTCGTCCAAAAACTACAGCAAAAGTAGAAAAAGTCCTTGCTAAGTTTTTCAATGTTGAAGATGCTGTACTTGTTAGAGGGGCGGGAACAGGTGCAATGAGGCTTGCTTTAACAAGCATTTTAAAAACAAATGATACTTTACTTGTTCATGATGCACCTGTATATCCAACGACACAAAATATAATAGATATGATGGGATTAAATATTACTAAAGTAAACTTTAATGATTACACAAATTTGAAAACAATAAATTACAATAATATTAATGCTATATTAATACAACATTCTAGGCAAAAACCTGATGATAGTTATGATATATCTGAAGTAATTAGTTCAATTAAATCAAAATCAAATCTTCCTATTATTACCGATGAAAATTATACGGTTATGAAAGTGCCAAAAATAGGAGTTCAGATAGGAGCTGATGTGTCTGTTTTTTCAATGTTTAAATTATTAGGACCAGAAGGCATTGGATGCGTTGTTGGTAAAAAGGATATAATCGATAAGATACGTAGAATTAATTATTCCGGTGGTAGTCAAGTACAAGGTCCTGAAGCTATGGATGCATTAAGATCTTTAGTTTACACACCTGTTTCGTTAGCAATACAAGCTATGCAAGTAGACGAAATTGTAGAAAGACTTAATAAAGGCGAAATAAAAGGAATAAAGAAAGCTTATATTGCAAATGCACAATCAAGAGTTGTTCTTGTTGAATTTAATGAACCTATTGCAGAAAATGTATTAAAAAATGCAGAAAAAATTGGCGCTGCTCCATATCCTGTAGGATCTGAATCAAGATATGAAATTGGTGCAATGTTTTATAGAGTATCTGGAACTTTCATCAAAAATAATCCTGAAATGAAGCAATATGTAATACGGATAAATCCTATGAGAGCTGGAGCGGACACAGTTATTAGAATTCTGAAAGAGGCTATAAAGAAAAGTATTTCTTAGGAGATGATGAAATGTTTTTGGATACAGTTGTTGGAAGAAATCCAGAATTAATCTTAGAAGCTACTAAACTTCATAGAAATGGCAAAATAGGACCTAATACCTATGTACTTGATTTAGATTCAATATATGAAAATGCAAAGTTGTTAAAGGAAGCTGCAAATGAAAATAATATAACACTTTATTATATGACTAAACAGGTCGGAAGAAATCCGATTGTCGCTAAAATAATTGAAGAAGCTGGGATCGAAAAAGCGGTGGCTGTTGATATAGATGAAGCAAAAATTTTGTATAAAAATGGTCTTAAAATAGGACATATAGGTCATCTAGTCCAAATACCTAAAAATGATATAATGGCATCATTAAAAATGCATCCTGATGTTATTACTTGTTTTTCTTACGATAAAGCAGCTGAATTATCTGATATCGCAGAAAAATTAGGGATAAGACAGAATATATTATTAAGAGTTATAGATGATAAGGACGATATATATCCTGGTCAATATGGTGGTATAAAATTAAAAGATTTAAGAAAAATAGCAAGTAATATTTTAAGGTTAAAAAATATAGATATTGTTGGGATAACGTCCTTTCCTTGCTTTTTGTATGACTATAAT
>JASBVU010000288.1 GCA_029960905.1 Thermoanaerobacterium sp. | reverse complement strand
AAGCATCTTAGACAAGCTTTCTATCGCCATCTCCTTTGAACGGGATATGACATTTGAATACACTGTGTTGAGGCTTTTATTCTCGTTGTTCATGTAGCACTTCAAAATTTCAGACAGTGCATCTTCTCCAAATCGGGAAAGTCTATCTATAAGTCTAAATGCCACATTTCTTTCATTCACACTGAACCCATTGAATTTATTCACCATGTTTAGGATAGGCCTTACACACCTTTCGTCACCAATGTCTAAAAGACATTCCGCAGCTTCGATTTTTAAACTTTCATTTTCAAACAGAAGCAAAAGTGTATCAAAAGCAGACTTTTCCTTAATAGTCCTTATGACTTCTATTGCTATTTTCATCTGCAAATCCCATGTCCAATTCTTAAGCACGCTAATAAGAGCATCTCTGCCGGCTTTACTTAGATTACACACTGATACTAAGATTCTCAATATTGACTGGTAAACATTTCTATCACTTAAATTTAGTGCTTTCGTGCAGTACAAAAACATCTCGATAGGGTTCTGCCCTTCCTCTAATACGCTTTTAAATAAATCTATGATTTCAACTTCTATTAGATTCACATCTTTTTCGTTTGTTGCACCTAATTTAAGCATTTTTTCATAGACAAGCCGTGCATTTACATCAGATATATAGTATTCAAAAACCTGTTCTTTAGCTAATTCCACTTTTTCAGCATTTGCAGCAGCTCCTAAATAGCCTTTGCCTTCTTTGATTTCTTCATTGTGTATATTAAAAAACAAATCCCTGTTTTCTTGAAGCAAAGCTCTCCAATTAACAGCCATCATACAACACCTCTTTATCAAATGTGACATCTATTCTCTGCTTAAAATTTCCAGTGACCCATGCTTCTAAATGCAATATCCTGTTTTTGTCAAAAGTCACTTTTATAGAAATAGGTGTACCAGGCTTTATAATGTCTGTAAATGTCAATTGCACTGATTTAAGCCTTTTCATCTTTGGATCGTAAATGCTTTTCCCTGATAAAATGTCAAGTTTTATTCCCGTAGCATTGTCTACTTTTACAATGCCTTCATACACTTTTTCATAAGGTGCTTTCGTTCCTTGGCTTACTAATAGAACTGGCAAATTATTTTTTACATCAAGGTAAATGTTCTCGGCAACCACTGGGTATATGATGATTTTTCCTTTTTCGTTTTTCTTTTTATTTTCGTTGTAATAATTATATAAAGCCGCACCTTTCGCCACTGAATACATTGGATCCAAGTAACTTATAGGTTTTTTGCCAAAAAAGTTCTCTACTGCTTCCCTTACAGTACTGTAAGCCGTCATACCTCCTACTAAGAATACTTCATCAATATCTTCTTTACTTAAACAAGCTTTATTGAGAGTATCAATTATTGGATCTATTATATTGAATCCTAAATTGCCGCCTTTTGTAAGTAAAGGCTTTATGCATTCATCATATTCTTTTTTGCTTATTTCAAATTCAAATGATTGCCCAGTATAAAAATTTTCTAAGTTATTTTTGTACACTACATCATCGTGTTCCCCACCTATTGAACCATCTTTTACAGATGAAAACATGATTCTTGCCTTCTCAATCTCCAGCGATAATACGCTAAATATATATCGCTTTACATCAACATAATACGGCATCCGCTTATAATCAATTTCATTTAAAATAGAATATTTGTGCAACAAATACAGAACACCACATATATCAAAATCAACGCCCCCAAGCTGTGTATGGGGAGATATTGCCAGCTCTTCAACTTTATAATCATCCCCATTTATCTCCACATTCATTATGGATACGTCACAAGTGCCTCCACCTAAGTCAAACACCAAAACTTTTTTTAGCTTACTAAAATCGTGAATAACACATCTTTTGTTACTTAATTTTTCTTCATAAATTAGGTCTAACAACGCTGCTGTAGGCTCTGATATAAAGATAAGCTGCTCCTCTAAAAAGCCTGCCGATTTAGCTGCATTTTTAGTAGACTCAATTTGGTCATGGTTAAAAGACGCTGGAACAGTTATAACTGCCCCGTCTACTCTCGCACCATAATATCTTTCAACGTTTGCCTTAACAACAGACAAAATTTTCTCTGCCACATCTTCTGGAGTATATTTTTTATTGCCAATTTGCCACACATGGTTTCTATTCCCTATATAATTTTTGCTATTGTATATTACACGATCATATTCAATGTTTTTCATATTCTTAGCCAATTGGCCGATATATTCATTTCCGCCATCATCCACGTAAATGCAGGATGGCAACGTTTTTTTTACTGTTATACTACCGCTCTTATCAGAGATTTGCTCTATATCTAAAATATCAATCTTCATGTTGCCATCTTCTGTATGATCAGCACACGCTACAACCGTATTAGTAGTCCCAAGGTCAATGCCAATATATGGTTTCATTTTTCCTCCTTTGCTCCCTCATGGTAAAATAAATTTCATTCAAATACACTATGGAGCCATAACGTCTACATCATCAAACCAACTCAAAATCTCTTCAATATTAAATGTACTGTTTGATTTTACTCCTCTGTGAACAATATAAACCTTTCTAGGTGTCAATTTCAAAAATACTTCTAAAATATCTTGCAGTATTCCATGATTGATAATAGGAATATTCTCCTGCAGCATAGATATGGGTTTCTTTATATTGTTGCTTATGTTAAGCAAAATCGCATTGTCAAAAGACATCAACTCCCGCCCGTACACAAAAGAAGTGCTACCTTCGGTGAGATTGTCTGAGCTAGCCATTACCAAACAATTTCCCAGTGAGATTTCTTTCCTTATAAATTCTCTTTTGCTATCATACAATTTTATGTCATTTGCATTTAATACTCCGTTTCCGTAGATAGGCCCTCTTACTTTCTCATATAACATGGTTATATACGACAATGCCCCATCAACATACACATTGTACGGCATATATTCAAAGTTTCTCTTCATAAGCATCAATAAATCTTGAGCTTTCCCTACAGCAAATGCAGGTATAAAGCCAACACCATGATTAGCTAATTCTCCTATCACTTCCAGAATCAACTGATCTTGAACTTTCTTATCGTAAACGCTAAAGCTTGACGTATATCCAAATGTAGCTTCAGTAATCAGCACATCGGCGTGCATTCCATCAGGAATTGCAAGACCAATGTTTGTCTCCACATCTTTTACAGTAAAATCGCCTGTGTAAAACACTGAAAAACCACCAATTTCTGCGTAAACCCCGCAAGCCCCCAATATATGTCCGGATGGCATAAGCTTCACTAAGACTCTTTTGCCTTTGATAAATTCATCAAAAAGGCAATCGGTCAAAGCCATACTGTCTATTTTACTTAGTAATTTATAGTCTTCAACATTTAGATTTAAATCCTGCATATTGCTGTTTTTAGAAAAAAATCCGTTCAATATATATTTCGTCTCATAAGACATAATTATAGGACAATTTAGTCCGCTTTTTATAAGGTTTACAATGCCCCCGCAATGATCAAGATGGCAATGTGTAATA
>JASBVU010000287.1 GCA_029960905.1 Thermoanaerobacterium sp. | reverse complement strand
CTAAAAGCTCTAGCACACCGCCGGGGCTTATAGCTTTATTGTAGTCATCTTCTGGCTTCATTTCATGCAATTGATACAAATCAAAATAGTCAGTTTTAAGCCTTCTAAAAGATTCTGTCATTTCATTTAAAGCACTTTCTTCTGTGCGGCCGTCAGTTTTACAAGCTAAAAACACCTTATCTCTTTTGCCGACCAAAGCATTTCCAAGTTTAATTTCCGCATCGCCATAACTGGGGGATACATCATAGTAGTTTATTCCCTTGTCATAAGCGTAAGATACCAAATCATTAGCTTTACTTTGTTCCATATTCATAACGAGTATCCCGCCAAATCCTATGATTGAAAGTTCTTCTCCAGTATTTCCTAAAACTCTTTTAATCATTTACACCACCCCTTAAATCTATGATATAACACAGAAATAGCAAAATCAAGCTAGAAATGAAATATATTCTAGTTACAGCATTTTATTTATGCCTTTTAAAAAATAAGCAAACAATAAAAGTAGTGGGACTATAACTAATAAAGGAACATGGACATAAAGGGCCATTATAGGAAGTTCAACAGGTATTTGAATAAAATACGATTCCGCTGTGATAATTGACAAGGCATATATGATTGCGCCAATGGGTATAAGAAAAAATTTATATTCTTTAATCTCGAAAACCGATTGGCAGGCTTTTAAACCGGCAAAGGCAAAAATGATTATCTTTATTAAATTACCTATTATCATAAGGGCTATGTATAAAGAATCGAGATTTTTAAAAAAGCCCAGTGAGATAAGCCGTGTCACAGTATAAAATGGGAAATTTGTTCTAGAGGTTTCATAGACGCCTATGGCAGAAATAATGTTTATGTTGTTAAATGCAAGTAAAAGTCCTGTAATCAAATAGACAAGGGATGAATATTTGAATAAATCTTTGGTGCATTTTATTTCTGGGAATATCATCATAAATACAATGATCTCTCCAAAAGGAAAAGCAAGTACTTTTGGGTATGCTGCTTTTAATATAGGCACTATTCCATCAGCAAATATCGGAAAGATCTTGCTAAAACTATAACCTGGTATTGTGAAAGCAAAGACAAAAACGACCGATATTAAAAAAAGAAAAAAAGGCAGCAGGATGCTAGCTACTTTTAATGTCACACTTATATCGAACAACAAAAAATACATTGTTACAATTATCAAGAAAATAGCTATAAATTTTATAGGTGATAAAGGGAAGATACTGCCTGTACTTAACTCTAAATAATCTCTCGTGACGCGAGCTGCCATGTTAAAAAAATAAAACATGTAAACTATAGATATTGTCCTTCCAACAATATTTCCAAAGCTTATTTTCAATATCTCAGTTAGATTAACCTTGTATTTTTTGTATAAAAAAATGTACAAATACAAAAGTGGCAGTGCTGAAATCATTGCTAATAAAACCGCTATCCATGAATCCTGTTTTGCCGATATTCCATGTGCAAATAAAATAGTGTTTCCTATTTCAAATAAAAACATGGCAGAAAAAAGTTCCTTAATCGTGACGCTTTTCATATACAACATCCCCACATTCAAGCAATGTCATTATTAGTTTTAAATCTTAATTACAAATTATACGAAGTAAAAATGTGAAGACAGATGAAATTCTTGACACATTTTACATATAAGAATAAAATTGTCTTAATATTTAGTGTGAGGTGAAATGAAATTGTATTACAAGAAATTAATAGGAGAAAAATGTTATTTGTCACCGATGAATGTAGATGACTACGAGAAATATGCAGAGTGGATTAACGACATGGAAGTTGCTGCAGGAATGCTTTTTGCATCACAAATTGTTACTAAAGAAAGAGAAAAAGAACTTGTAGAAAGCTTTTCTAAAGATTACAATTTTGCCATAGTAGATATTAAGACTGACGAGCTTATTGGCAATATCGGATTTCCTAAAATAGATTATATAAATGGAGTTGCCGAAGTAGGATTATTTATTGGAAATAAAAAGTATTGGGATAGGGGTTATGGTCAAGATGCGCTTAAACTAGCGCTTGACTTTGGATTTAATATCCTCAATATGCACAATATTTATTTAAGAGTTTACTCCTACAATAAACCGGCTATATTTTGCTACAAAAAAGTTGGCTTCAAAGAGGCAGGGAGGATAAGAGAAGCAAAAAGAATAGCAGGTAAAAGGTATGACGAGATAATCATGGACATTTTGGAAGACGAATATGAATCAATTTATATCAAAAAAATTATAAGCGAAAAAAATTTTTAAAACGCATATAAGATTTTTGAACTTCCCCTATATTATAAGTGAAACCGAAAATAAAATATAGGGAGAGGATATAGATGTTAGGGATAGATTACATATACGAAAATTTAGACAGTCTTTCAGGAAGTGAAATAAAGCTTTTGCTATTTCTGCTTAAGTATGCTGATAAATTTCCTGTACATATTACTACAGATGAATTCCAAAATGGAAAGCTCGACGATGCTAAAAAGAGGTTGGACAATGGCACAGGTTTATCAGCTGGTGCGATTTCTGAATCAACAAAGAAATTAATCGACAAAAAGCTTATTGTATGCTTTATTGACAACACAGACTTAGGCAGGATAAAAAAGTATTACATGATTTCAAAAAATAAAGATGTCAGAAGCATAACGTATGCTTTCGATAAGGAGACTGGTGAATTTATAAGCTATGAAAAATGGCTTGAATCACTTAATCTTGATGCAACTACAAAAAATGAAACTACATCATTAAATAATGATTCATCAAAATCTGAAACCATTGAAAATTCACCAGTTTCAAAAAATGACGACATATATACTATGTATAATAATATATATAAATCATATCAATCAGATAGATTGAAAGATAATAATAATGTGATAGATCAATCTATCAATGATTCTAGAGATAGATCAGATTTAGATAATCATTCTATCCATCATAGAGACTTTAATATGTTAGAAAGTGTACCATCGTATGTGAAACTCAAGGAAGAAGCAGAAAAACACAATAAAATAGGACAATCAAAAAATGAAGTATCAAATTCTACTAAATCAAAAAACGAAAGCACAATATCAAGCGCGCTAATTGATGCTATAAAAAGCAAGTACAAATTGAATGACGACGATATAAAAGTCTGCTTATCAAGGATGAAGGGAAAAGAGATAAAGTAGCCTGCAAAATTTTTAAATAAAGTTGCAGAAAATTATGTAAAAGAAAAAGAATTATTATCACAGATAGAAAGCACACAACAGCCGAAACGCAATTACGAAGTACCACGAAACTATTTCAACTCATATCCTCAGAGAAAATACAACATAGAAGAGCTTGAGAGATACCTTTTGACTGGTAGAGCCAGCGATGACCACATATTTCCGTCTTTTACGTAGGAGACTATTTGGATTATTAGCAAGTGTAATTTGTTAACTTATGACTTACTAACTTTAAAGCTAATAACTTACAAGTTAATTGATATTTTTTTGAATAAAATTTATTTTAGGTAATACTATGTCCC
>JASBVU010000286.1 GCA_029960905.1 Thermoanaerobacterium sp. | reverse complement strand
TAAATCATCATAAAGCAGCAATAAATCGCCATAATAGTATTGTGTTAAAAAATACAGCATAATAATATTTGTTAAAATCTTGTGCTTTTAAAAATTCATTATGATTGTACTCAATTAATTTTTCTATATCGTCATCTTTATATTGGGAATAATTATATTTTTTTCAAACAAGTAAATATTATTGATTTTAATTTCACTCATAGTACAATTGAAGTTTTTATTTAAGAATATGGTGTTTTTACCTAATCATATCCCAAAATACACTTTATAAAGTGTATTTTTTTCTTTAAAAATTAGAATTGTTTTAAAAAGGTGTTTTAAAAGATAAAATGGTAGGTTTACTAATTTAAAAAAGTGGAATACTAAAATCATCAAAACTAATTGAAAATAAAGTCTTTTATAAAAAATCGACTTAGCAATTTGATTAAAGTCTAAAGGTAGGAGGGTTATTATGGAGGATAAAGGCAAATATTTAAAGGGTTTCTTAACTGGTGCGGCGGCAGCGGCATTTATTTTACCGAGAATCAATTCAAAAAGGGTTAGACAATTGATTCAGATGGGTTTAACCAAAATTGCTCATAGGGCGAACAAAATGTAAAAGGGCTTAAGGCCCTTTTATTTAAAGGTGTTTTAAATGAGGATAAGTAAAAAATACATGACATATATTATATGGATAATTTTAGCGTTTATTATTTTGTATTTCTTTTACAAAAATATAGATAAAATAAAAGAAGTTTTGTTTCCCGTGTTTGTTTCCATTATACTTGCATACTTTATAAATCCTATTGTGACACTTATCGAAAGTAAAGGAATAAAAAGAGTGCATTCGATAATATTTGTTTATTTTTTACTGATGATTGTGGCAGCGCTTTTTATTATTTTTATATTTCCAGTGATAGTAAGTGAAATGTCAAATCTCTTTAAAATGATACCGGATTACATTAGCCTGTTGACTTACAAAATTAATAATATTAAAAATGATTATTTATCTTATCTGCCAAAGGAATTTAACAAGATATTTGTGAAACGAGCAAACATGTTTAATAAACAAATAGAGTTAGTAATAGACAAAGCCATGCAAAGTATTATTTTAATGACAGGTCATCTTGTAAATTTGATATTATCACCTATAATTACATTTTATCTACTGAAAGATAAAGAAGTTTTAAAAAATGGAATTAATGAATTTATACCGCAAAAAATGAGAGGGAGTTTTTTGAAAATATTAAAAGACATTGACTATGTTTTAAGTAATTACATTAGAAGCCAAATATATATTTCTCTAATAGTGACAGTGTTGACGTCAATAGGACTAATGATATTAAAAGTAAAGTATTCTTTATTGATAGGGATATTAGCTGGTATATTAAATGTAATACCGTATTTCGGACCTATATTGGGCTCAATTCCAGCAGTGGTTATGGGGCTTATGGATTCATTTTATAAGGGGGTATGGTCATTTGTTATATTTTTCTTGGTACAACAAATCGAAAGTGCCGTGATAGCTCCAAAAATAATGAGTGACAATGTAGATTTACACCCGATAACAGTCATAATTGCGCTTTTAGTCGGGGAGCAGTTCTTCGGAATTCTAGGTATGTTATTGTCAGTTCCTGTTGTAGCAATAGCAAAAGTGATACTTAAGGATATTTTTCTGGAGGTATAATTGCAATTGTTGACTTTAATTAGGCTTTCTTGTAAAATATACATAAAAAGAGAAGGTTTCTGCCGTCCCTTGTAGGGCGTTTTTTTGTAAGCATAAGGAGGATATTTATGGAAAAACTCGGAATGAATGAGATAAGAGAGAAGTATCTTAGTTTTTTTGAAAGCAAAGGACATTTGAGGTTGCCAAGTTTTTCACTCGTGCCCAAAAATGATAAAAGCTTGTTGCTTATAAATGCGGGAATGGCTCCTTTAAAACCATATTTTACAGGGAAGGAAATTCCGCCAAGCAAAAGAGTTACTACGTGTCAGAAATGCATTAGAACTCCTGATATAGATAGAGTTGGAAAGACAGCGAGACACGGGACTTTTTTTGAAATGCTAGGTAATTTTTCTTTCGGTGATTACTTTAAAAAAGAAGCAATACCATGGGCATGGGAGTTTGTGACGAAAGTTCTAGAATTGCCTGAAGACAGATTATGGGTGACTATTTATGAAAACGATGATGAGGCTTTTGAAATATGGAATAAAGTTGTTGGACTTCCACCAGAGAAAATTGTCAGAATGGGTAAAGAAGACAATTTTTGGGAAATTGGCACAGGACCATGTGGACCGTGCTCAGAAATATATTTTGACAGAGGTGAGGACAAGGGTTGTGGAAAGCCTACCTGTGGTGTTGGATGTGATTGTGACAGATTTATTGAGTTTTGGAACCTTGTATTTACGCAATTTGACAAAGATGCCAATGGGAACTACAATCCGCTGCCTAAGCCTAATATAGATACAGGCATGGGGCTTGAAAGAATAGCGACGATAATGCAAGAGGTTGACAGTATATTCGATGTAGATGTGATTCGTGGGATTACTGATTATGTTGGTAAGATGGCTGGTGTAAAATATGGTGATGATAAGAAAAATGATGTGTCTTTAAGAGTTATTACGGACCATATCAGAGGGGTTACCTTCATGATATCTGATGGGATATTGCCCTCAAATGAAGGCAGAGGATATGTCTTAAGGAGATTATTAAGAAGAGCAGCAAGATATGGCAAGTTATTAGGGCTTGATAGGCCATTTCTATATAATGCAGTGGATGTTGTTGTCGAACATTATAAGGGTGCATACCCTGAAATACAAGAAAGAAAAGATTACATAAAAAGGGTAATAAAGAAAGAAGAAGAACGATTTAAAGAGACGATTGATCAAGGGTTAGATATACTTGATGGTTATATTGATGATTTAAAAGCCTCAGGGAAAAATGTATTGGAAGGCAGCAAAGCATTTAAACTGTATGACACATATGGTTTTCCTATTGAGCTTACTAAAGAAATATTGAGCGAATCTGGTATGTCAGTAGATGAAGACGGATACCAAAAAGAATTAGAAAAACAGAGATTAAGGGCGAGAAGCAGCAGAAAAGAGGACAATGCTCTTTGGGAAAAGGATATTTATTCAACTATGAAAGATATTGAAACAAAGTTTGTCGGTTATGAGGCATTTAAGTCTGATGCAAAAGTTTTAGCAATTATAAAAGACAACGAGATTGTAGATTCTGCCGAAGCGGGAGAAGAAGTAAATATTATTTTAGATACGACGCCGTTTTATGCGGAAAGCGGTGGTCAAGTTGGCGATAGTGGTATAATAAAAAATGAAGATGTATATATTAACATAAAAGATTGCAAAAAAGCTGGTGGAAATAAATTTGTCCATATTGGCACTATCGAAAGAGGTATTTTAAATGTAGGTGATACAGTAGAGGCTATAATAGATGAGAAAAATAGAATGAGCACAGCTAGAAATCATACTGCAACACATTTACTACATAGTGCTTTGAGAAAGTTTATAGGTGACCATGTGCATCAGGCGGGATCTTTGG
>JASBVU010000285.1 GCA_029960905.1 Thermoanaerobacterium sp. | reverse complement strand
AAAGCAATTAAAGGAGGAAAAGATAAGAACGGAACGAATAAAAAATGAGGAAGAAATAGAGAAGAAAACAAATGAACTTATAAAGGCAGAACGGGATGCACTCTTAGGATTATCGGAGGAATTGTCTGACGAAACAATTATCTGCTTTATAAAAATAAATATGCAAAATGCAACAGAAGCATCAGAACTGATTAATCTATTTAAGAACAAAAAACCATGGTATATTTGGCCGTTTTTTAGCAATTGGAACAGACTGTCGCTTTTATTAGCTTTTTATAAGGAAAGTAAAAACTTTCCACTTTACAGTACTTCTTTTTATGAGCAATTGACAATTTTTCTTCTCAAAGAATACAGTAACACAACTTTAAGCGCTGATATCACTTCTTTGGTTGAAATGTTTTGCGAATTTGCTTATGACATGATGGTAAATGGTCAGAATATTTTTTCTGAACATGATATCGGGAATCATCCGGCTTTTAAAAACAAAATAGAAACAAAGCAGATTGATTTACTTGAACTTTTATCTTTTCCTTTCTTGGTGCAGAGGGGAAAATGGTATGAATTTCGTACGATTGCTTTTCAGGTTTATTTGTCATTGCAAAAATTTCTCCGCTACAATGGAAAGGATAGAATAGCTTCTTACGATAGTTTTTTGGATCTAGACGGTTGCTTTTCCAATTATGAACATGATATTTGGCTATTATGCTCAGAGATGGATCTTCGAACTTTCAATCAATATTATTTAATTCCAATTTTACAAGAATATTTATCTGCCATTGATACGAGCAATCGCTATACAGTATGTTCTTCCACTCTGAGATTTTTCGAGCTCATTTTATATTTTAAAATTCCACAGGATACTCTTCTTCCGGAAATTTCGGGAGCTTGTAGTAGTGGATTACAGATGTCGATGTTGAATTTTATAGATAAGGACTTGTTGAAATTGGAATTTTATATGAGTTATACGGATGAGGGTGAAAGCAATAAAAATCACTCCGCTTTGCTTCGTTTAAGCCATTTTGTATTGCAGAAAGGTTCTGACACAAATCAGGAAGAATATGAGCTTGATCTAGCAAAACATAGCGAAGATAAGGAATTTATGGATATTTTGGAATCTTTAGGAGTATGTGATTTTCTATGGGACTTTTATCATGATGTATTGGCAACGGTAGAAAAGACGGTAGCTGCCAAATATGATATTCGCCTGGATCCTTATCCAGATAATCCGGAGACTCGCTGCTTTATCATTGAGAAATAATATATGAGAGGTATACGCTTCCAGCGCTCGAGCTATGTAGAGTGTTGCTGTATGTTGCAAAGGGGGTAGTAGCAAATAAAATGGAGGTTAGCATGAGGTATGAAGAAAGAATAATAGCATTTATTGATATTTTGGGTTTCAAAAATCTTGTGAATGATGAGTTTAAATGTGAGGATATAGGTGCAATATTAAAACTTCCTTATCTTTTACGACAAGATTATGTAGTAAAGATGTTAAAAATCAAAGGTGTTATGATGACTTCTATTTCCGACAGTCTGGTTTTATCCATCAGACTGAAAGAGAGTGGCGCCATGAACAAAATCACAAAGCTTCTTTCCGTGTTTACGCAAGTCCTATTATCTCAGTACAATCTGTTACTTCGAGGTGGTATTGCAGTAGGTAAAATCTATCACGACAACGAGATAGTATATGGCCCTGGTTTAGTCAAAGCGTATGAGCTTGAAAATAAAATTGCTGTATACCCTAGAATTGTTATGGAGCTTTCAGATTTTGAAAGTGCTATTCGGTCTTGCAGTCCATTTTCCCAATCAACACTGCGAGAAGTATTTGTTCCGGATAACGATTCTTTTCTTATGCTGGATTGTTTTTATTACACAAATCAGCCAACATTAGAGCTTTGCCGCTGTAAACTAGAACAAATGAAAACTTCGGATTTAAGAGCACAGCAAAAGATTAATTGGATGATAGCCATGATAGATAGAAAGTTAAAAGAAAAAGCTATTTCATCTTGGATAATAAAGTATGAGTAGTTTATAGTCTTGTGGTATTGTGAATGAAAGCTATAAAGTAGCCCAAAATTTAAGCATTGTGTAAATTTCTTAAATAGCATTCTAATAATAAATGAAGGTGTTTGATATGGCGAAATGGAAGTTATACTGGGTTGAATCGGATGGTTATGAAGATTGTTTTGTTGTAGCTAAAAATAGCCGTAGTGCAAGATCCGTTGAGGCAAATATGAACGGATTTGATATTTCAGATGCTACAGCTATCCGTGTAATGGATATACCTGATATATTTGAAGAGAAAGCGGATAAGAAATTTAGAGATTGGTCAAAGATACATGCACCACAACAGGCTAATAATCCTGACTTGCATGAGTGGCCGTGGTATGCTGATAAATGGTTATTGGAAGAACTGGGAGCACAGTTTAGAGTTATAGATAATGAAGAGCAAATACTACTACGAGATATCGTTTATGCAAAGAAACCTACTGGCGAATGGTATACTTACAGCATTGGTGCAAGAACTATTTATGAAAGGAATAAGGACTTGCCTCAGTATGACAATTATGACAATGAGCCAAGGATTGATATTAGTAAACAGTTATATACTGCCATGGGGTTAGCTTTGACACAATGCCATGAAATTGAATTTCTATTTTCAAATTCGTTTGTTTTTGCTGTATCAGAAAAGCAAAAGAAAAAGTATAAAACATTTAATGATTTTTTCAAAGGGTGGGAAAAGAAAACATTAGGAGGATTATTCTCTGCAATGCAAGAGGCTTTTGATATTGATCCTGAGGTAAAAATGGCATTAGATTTATTTCTTTATATGAGAAATACGTTGGTGCATGGAATAACAACAACTGAGAGATATGATATTAATACTGATTGGGGACAGAGGGAGCTACTGGCGTTTCTTGATTTATTCCTTTCTTTATGTGATCCAATTAAAGATATAGCAGCATCATGTTTTGAAGTAAGTATTGAAATTGCTAATACATATTTGCTTAAAGAGAGCGATGAGAACATTCCAATAAAGAGTTCAAATGAATTATTAAGTTTATTTATTAATTGCTTTAAACTAAAAAGTATGAATTAGTAGTAGAATATTAGTTATTTTATCTTTATTATTTCTTTTTATTCTAAGACTAGCTAGATAGTTTTAAGTATTATCATTTTTGTACATTTAAGGCATGTAGAAGTCTTTGTTGCCGGCAGTGTACGAAGCTTATGGGTGACACATCTATTACCGTTTGAATTGAAGATTTTGCTAAAAGGCGGTTTCGTGTTGCTTGATCAGTGCCTGTCTTATGAAAACCAGTCTAAGACTGCTTATTGGGTGAATATTACGCTATAAAAAGGATGAGGCAATTGCATTAGAAAAGAGATAAAGTGAACAATTTTTAAAAATAATTTATAAAGCATGACAAAGTCAAATAAATAGTTGGCAAAGCCAAGTATTTTGTATAATATATATATTTAAATCATAGATATGAGCATAATTAAAAAATCGATCAAAAATAAAAACCAGAATAGGTAGGTAATGT
>JASBVU010000284.1 GCA_029960905.1 Thermoanaerobacterium sp. | reverse complement strand
TCGCGGTTCTATCAATAAAATAACCAGCAGGCAGTCTTGCCGCAGATGCTAAAAATTCTCCAACACCCGTGACAATACCAACAATTACAGCGTTTGCACCTAAATATCCTAAATACGTACCATAGACACTTCTCGCACCTTCATATGTTATATCGCCAAATGCACTAACGATACCAAGCAAAAGTATAAAGTTAATAGCTGCTTTTTTGCCTTTATCGTCAAATTTCATAATATCAAATCCTTATTACTTTCGATCTTTTTAATATCTTATGAGTTTCACTAAAAATTATTTTGGTACATTTATTGTATTATGATTACATAAAGACATAAACTTAAGCAGCTAACAGCGTTTAATTCTTAAATAATGAAAAAAATACTGTTAGCCGCATTATCTCAGCTATATGTAATTATTTCCTTATGTTATAGAATATATCTCTCCCTTTATATACAGCGCTATCTCCCAATAGCTCTTCAATCCTTAAAAGCTGATTATACTTTGCTATTCTTTCAGTCCTGCATGGAGCACCGCTTTTTATCTGTCCAGCATTTACTGCTACTGCTACATCTGCCATTGTCGTATCTTCTGTTTCACCTGAACGGTGCGAAATAACAGTAGTATAGTTAGCTTTCTGCGCCATTTGTATTGTATCCAGTGTCTCTGATAAAGTACCTATTTGATTCAACTTGATTAAAATAGAGTTGGCAATATTTTTCTCTATACCTTCTTTCAATATTTCTGGATTTGTAACAAAAATATCATCGCCTACTAATTGAATCTTGCCACCAAGCTGAGACGTAAGCAATGCCCATCCATCCCAATCATCCTCTGCAAGTCCATCTTCAATAGATATGATTGGATATTTATTGATCCATTCAGAATAGAGATCTACCATCTCCCTAGATGTACGGCTTACCTTTTCACCTTCAAATACATATTTCCCATCATTGTAAAATTCAGATGCAGCAGGGTCAATCGCTATAGCCACATCTTCTCCTGGTCTGTAATCTGTTTTTTCTATCGCTTCGATGAGCAGTTTCAATGCATCCTCATTTGTCGAAAGATTCGGAGCAAAGCCACCTTCATCACCAACTGATGTACTCAGCCCTCTATTTTTTAAAACATTTTTTAATGTCTGATAAACCTCTGAGCACATTCTCAATGCAGTCGAAAAACTATCTGCACCGATAGGAACAATCATAAACTCCTGGACGTCAACAGTATTGTCTGCATGCTTTCCTCCATTTAATATATTCATCATTGGCATCGGCAGTTCGTACGAATTTGTGCCTCCAATGTACTTAAAAAGCGGTATATTTAAATAATTCGAT
This sequence comes from Thermoanaerobacterium sp., assembly GCA_029960905.1. GTDB lineage: Bacteria > Bacillota > Thermoanaerobacteria > Thermoanaerobacterales > Thermoanaerobacteraceae > Thermoanaerobacterium. Next base: position 2,223 of record JASBVU010000284.1, on the reverse strand, counting down.
GCTGCCCTAGCCACTGCCAGCGATACACCTAAAATTGCGTTCGCGCCAAGCTTTGACTTGTTTTTTGTTCCATCTAATGAAATAAGCAAATGATCTATTTTTCTTTGTTCAAATACATCCAAATCAGTAATCTCTTTTGCTATAATGTTGTTGACATTATCAACTACATTTTTAACGCCTTTGCCATGATATCTCTTTTTGTCATTTTCCCTTAATTCTACGGCTTCTTTTGTGCCTGTAGATGCTCCAGAAGGAACGGCTGCCCTTCCTATAATACCATTTTCCAATATAACGTCAACTTCTACTGTAGGATTCCCTCTTGAATCTAAAATTTCCCTTGCTTTTACTGAAGTAATTCGTGGCATAATATGTATCCTCCTTTTGAATTTTTAAATTTATAATAATAAAAGCTGATAACTCCTATATTATATATAGAAGCCATCAGCTAAAATTAGCAATTAAGGTGAGCTTCATCACCTAATATAATTATTCACTTTTTACTACAATCTTCTAACTATAGTTTAAACAAATTAATTGTATAAGTCAATATCATGTTAGGTTTATTGTCATATATTTAGCAATTAATCATTTTTTAAAGCATCATTTAATTCATCCTGTAATGCCCTAATATTTTTTAATAGATCCTGATGAAGAACTTTTTCTTTTTCAAAACTATCTTTGTCAAGTTCATAATCAGCTTTTGTTTTAGCAAGAAGTTTTTTAACCGTCTCAAACATAGATTGCAATTTTAAATTCATATCCTTTTCGAATTCACTAAAGCTTTCTTCAATCCTTCTTAATAAATCGTAACGAATACGGCCTATATTTCTATCAACATCAACATAAACTCTGTCCAAAATCCTTTTTAATATAAATTTTTCAGCAATTTTTTTAGGCAAGAAATAAGTAAAAATTACAGGATCTATTTCCAATGCATCTACATCATACCCTATTTTGTACGTAAATTTACTTTCTGATGTAATTCCATCTCTGCCCTTAAAATATTCTAGATCTATGCCAAATAATTCATTTGCTACTGCTTTGATTTCATCAATGACTGCATTAAGCCTTAAAAGATAGTTAGACAAAGCTGCACTATACTGATTTTCAATATCTTTTTCAATACTATGTCTTATATTTTCAAATTCCTCAACAATAGTCCTTTCAAGGTATTTTTCAAGTTCTCGTTTCTGGTTAATGCGGCTGAGATTATGAATACTGTTGTAATATTCTTTTGTCTTTTCTGATACTCTTATGCTTATAAATTGCTTATATTTTTCGGCTTTCTCATCAAAATTTTGTAAAATATTTTTCATGTCGCCTTGAAACAATAAGTATATTTCACTTTTATTTTTTTCAACTTTTCTAATAAAATCCTCAAAAGCTCTGATATTAGATTCTAGATGTTCTAAAGGAACTTGTTTTAATTTTATGCTGCTTTCAATAAAAGTTTGACACATTGAAATGATCCGATCAATATTTTTGGCATAACTTTCAAACAATATTTTTTCTTTTTCTGTCATTAGAAAATTTTGCAAATCAGTTTCAAGTTTTTTTGCTCTGCTCTTTTCAATTGCTTCATCATCTTTTGAGATTTTGCCTTCTAACGCCAATTTGGCAGAAATCGGATATATAGTAATATTATCATTTTTCGTAATTTCTTTTATAATATTTTCATTAAATTTAATTATCTCATCTAATTCGATTTCACGTACATAGTCAATTTTGTTTAAAACAAAAAATATCTTGTTGACATTCTCTGATATTTGAGACAAAAACTCTTTTTCCAATTCACTTATAGGAGGATCCACTGAAAGCAAAAAAATTACAGCATCAGCTTTATTTATATAACCATATGCGACATCTGTATTATGCTTGTATACCGATCCAATACCAGGTGTGTCTATGATCACTACATCATTGCTTACAAATTCAAAAGGATATCCTATATGTATCTCTTTGACTTTTTTTATGTTTTTAGGATTGTTCTTCTCTGTGCAGTATAAATCCAATTCTTTTATGTCAATATTATCAATCCTACCATCTTCGTACAGTACTTTTGCCCATACGTCAATACTGTATTGGACTTTTGTTATGACAGATGTTAAGGGAACGACGCCTGTAGGAAGTATATCAATTCCTAATATATAATTGGTAAATGTCGATTTTCCTCTTTTAAATTGTCCTAGCACTACAAGATAAAAGACATTGCTACTAAATTTA
>JASBVU010000283.1 GCA_029960905.1 Thermoanaerobacterium sp. | reverse complement strand
ATATATCATTCAGTTTGCCTAATGCTTTTCCTGAATCAATGAGGTATTCCGCAAGCTTAACACCTTCTTTAATGCTATCCACTGCTTTGCCAACATAGAGAGCTGCAGCGCTATTTAGTACTACAATGTCTCTTTTTGGTCCTTTTTCACCTTTTAATATATCCAAAATGATCTTGGCATTTTCCTTTGCATCACCACCACTAATATCCATTTCTTTAGATAACCCAATACCATAATCATTAGGATCAATTGTATAATCGATGACTTCACCATCTCTAACTTCTGAAACAGTTGTGGTAGCCGTAGTAGTTATTTCATCAAGCCCGTCATTTCCGTGAACAACTAAAGCTCTTTCACATCCAAGTTTTAGTAAAACTTCCGCTAATATATGTGTCAGATTTTTATCATAAACACCTAAAACTTGCCCTTTGACAGAAGCAGGATTTGTCAATGGTCCTAATATATTAAAAACTGTTCTTAAACCAAGTTCTCTTCTTATAGGCGCTACGTTTTTCATAGCCGAATGATACAAAGGCGCAAAAAGAAAACCAAATCCTATTTCGTCGATGAATTTCTTTGTTATTTCTGGTTCTGCATCGATTTTTACACCTAACTCATTTAATACATCAGCACTGCCGCTTTTACTTGAAACAGCTTTATTTCCATGTTTAGCTATTTTGATTCCAGCAGATGAAGAAATTATCGCAACTGCAGTGGAAATATTAAATGTCTTTCCCCCATCACCTCCAGTTCCACAAGTATCGATGACATATGGAGAATCAAGCTTTAATTTTTTTGCATTTTCAATCATTGATTTTGCAGAACCAGTTATCTCGTCGATTGATTCACCTTTCATTCTAAGGCCGATAAGATAAGCCCCAATTAAGGGCGGACTTGATTCTCCTTTCATTATTGCATCCATGGCAGTTTTTGCCTCTGTTTCGGTCAAATTCTTCCCTTTAATTATCTTCTCAATGGCTTCCTTTAACATTGCAAATCCCCTCCACAAAATTTCTTAATATGGTTTTACCATCATCTGTCAAAATCGACTCAGGATGAAATTGAAGTCCATATACATGATAATGCTTGTGCTTAACTGCCATAACAGTTCCATCATCTGTTTCTGCAGTTATTTCTAACGATTCAGGCAATGAGTTTTTGTCAATTATAAGCGAATGATATCTCATAGCTTTCATTGGACTTTCTATGCCTTCAAACAATCCTTTGCCAATATGGTTAACAGATGAAGTTTTTCCATGCATTATAGAGTTTGCTCTGATTATTTTTGCACCATAAGCATATCCAATGGCCTGATGACCAAGACAAATCCCAAGTATAGGTATTTTATCTCCAAACTCATTGACTATATCTACTGAAATCCCAGCATTTTCTGGTCTTCCGGGCCCAGGCGATATAATTATTCCTTTTGGATTCATTAAAGCTACGTCATTTAACCCAATTTTGTCGTTGCGAATAACTAATATATCGCCGTAAATTTCACCTATAAATTGATATAAGTTATAGGTGAATGAATCGTAATTATCTATCAGAAGAAGCATCAAAGCACCTCCTTTAAGACCATGGCTTTATTGAGAGTTTCATAATATTCAGCTTCTGGCTGAGAATCATACACAATTCCACATCCTGCTTGAACAAATGCAGTACCATTTTTTAATAGCAACGTCCTTATTGCTATGCACATATCCATATCTCCATTGTAGGAAAAATACCCAACTGCTCCAGCGTAAAATGACCTCTTTACATTCTCCAACTCATCAATTATCTCCATTGCTCTTATTTTCGGAGCACCCGAAACCGTTCCAGCGGGGAGGCATGCAATTAGCGCATCAAATGCTGTAAATCCTTTCCGCAAAATGCCTGAAACTTTTGATACAATGTGCATTACATGTGAATAAAAATCAACTTCCATGAATCTCTCAAGTCTGACAGTGCCAAATTCACTTACTTTCCCTATATCATTTCTTCCAAGGTCAACCAACATGACGTGTTCTGCCTTTTCCTTCTCATCGTTTAAAAGCTCATTCTTCAATATTAAATCTTCTTCTGCACTTTTTCCTCTTCTTCTAGTCCCTGCAATTGGATTTGTAGTAACTTTATTTCCAAAAACGGATACGAGGCTTTCTGGTGAAGATCCTATCAGTTGAAAATCCTTAAAATCGATGTAAAACATGTATGGTGATGGATTTGCATTTCTTAACCGCCTGTATACATCAAAAGGTTCAGAATCCGTTTTGATTTTAAGTCTCTGAGACGGCACTACCTGAAATATGTCGCCGTTTTTTATATAATCTTTTGCTTTAATTACAATATTGCAAAATTCTTCTTTGGTAAGATTATAATCAACATCAGAAATGAGTTGTTTTGGCTTAATATCGTGAATTTTAACATTACTTTTTATGTTTAAGATTATTTTCTCCAATTTTTCTCTTATAGCATCATACTCTTCATTCTCATCGGTAAATACATTGTAAATAACACATACATTATGTTTATAGTGATCATAGCAAATTATGGTCTTATAAAACATAAAATACGCATCAGGTATTCCTATTTCATCAACATTTTTTGATGGAAGATATTCATATTGCCTTATGACATCATATCCAGCATAACCTAATGCTCCACCCGTAAATGGAAATTCAAGACCGCAATTATCATACTCGTACATCATATTTTCTCTTATATAGTCAAGAATCCTGCCGTATTTTATTTTCTTTTTATCACCATCAATCTGGATTAAATCACCTCTACATTTGATCTTCAAATACGGATTTGACCCTATAAATGAATATCTACCCCACATTTTACTGCTTTCAGCACTTTCCAGGAGAAACTTATTTTCACCGCCTAAATTGTAAAAAATGTTAATTGGCGTCAATTCATCGCCGTTTATCTCCTCATAGACAGGAAAGACGATTTTCTTTTTTACAAGCCTTTCATATTCTTTTTCAGTAATATTCAATCAATACACCTCCTTAACATGCAAAAAAGTCACTCCATCCAATGGGACGAAGTGACTTCGCGGTGCCACCCAAATTATTTTATACTTATGTGGTTTAAAAAAAGCATCTCATCCACTAAGGACGAAATGCTTTCATTTCGCTTTGCCACCTAAGTACAAAACATCTCATTCAGGTACAGATTTCTCGATACCCTGTCATTTTAACGGTAGACTACCGGGCAATGCTACTTTCATTTCACACGCCATCTCACAGGCCCATTCAATAACGCCGTCAGTACCTGGCTCCCACCATCCCAGGCTCGCTTTAACTTAATGCGATATTTACTATTCCTGCTCATCGATTTTTTCATTTCGATTGATTTAATTATATAACGTGTTAAAATATATGTCAATAGTTTTAATCTTGTCTTTCCTCTTCAACCACAGGCAATACTTGTAAGCTTACATTTGCAACATTCATATCTATTTCTCCTTAATAAAATGTATCATCTCTTTAACTATATTGCTTGATACTATTGCTGCCTCTTTGACGAATTGGCTAAAATCTTTTGTCGCATTTCCATCAGCATTGTC
>JASBVU010000282.1 GCA_029960905.1 Thermoanaerobacterium sp. | reverse complement strand
TAAGTTTTCGTTAAATATGACTTGCTTCAATCTCATCATCTCCATCATATTTTATTCCAAGGTGCCTTCATGTAAAGATCTATAGAAAAAACGTCATACCCCATATTTTTAAGCTTTTCAGCTACATCTTTCTTGGCTGCTGTCATCTTTATGGGAATGCCCGTTTTTTTTGACACATCTTCAGTTACTTTAAGTCCTTTTATGACATCGTCTGCTGTCGTCTCGTACGACAGATGTGTGTTATTTACAAGGTGTGTCACTTTTATCCTGGCTGCATTTTCTACAAGAGTCATGTATTTTATTGCGGATTCTGCATCCTTTGTAAATGGCCTGTTGACATTTATTACAAAAAGCACATCTACATCTTTATCGGCTAATATATTGTGATATTGCCCGAACGCGATTGCTCCTGCATCGTCGCCTCCAATATCAAATACAGCATACTTTTCTTCATTCTGTATGACGCTGTATATATCTCTGGATAAGGCCTGCATATCAGCATTCATGTATTTTTCATCCACACCAATTACTTTTATGCCCCATTTATCTAAAAGTTCCTTTCTCACCTCCCTTGGGCGAAAATAGGGATTTACTATATCAAGATCTACTATGTCTACATCATATCCGCATGTCTTTATATACCTTGCGTAATTTATGGCTATTTCTGTTTTGCCTGTGCCATAATGTCCAAGAACTACAGTAAGTCGTTTAAAGTCCATTGTGATCATCCTTTTACTATAAAATAAAAATCATTGAATATTGACATCCACAGATTGTGGATTTACTTTAACTATCTTCAGATTTAAATTTGTCGTCACATTTACTGGCAATGTCTGTGTACCTGTAGTTGCATTTGTAACATCTACATAAGCATTAAAATCGCTGGAAGTAGCTGAATCTACCACATTCTCCGCACCAGTGACTGTTATCACGATATTAGGATTTAGAATAGTGACATTTTTATTGTCACCACCTTTAACATCTATACTGCTTATAGTGATGTTATTTGTAACGATTTTTTCAATATCTATAAAAACTTTTGCAGTGCTGTCACTTTTCACAAGGCTCACACCATTTGGAAGATCAAAAGGCACACTTTCGGTGACAGATGTATTTTTACCAGATATGTCTATCTGCTTAGTGTCAACGCTTTTGATAGTGTTTAATGCAGCATCATCTCCCGTTACATAAACGTACTCAGGTAATACACTGACTTGTGCAACATCATATCCATCCATAGGTTTGCCAAATATTTTTGCATTTACGGGTACCCTTATGGCTTTATTCACCTCTATATCCACTTTAACATATCCAGGATTAACATCTACGCCTTTGACTTCGTTACCATTTCTGTCTATCGGTTCAACAGGGACAGAGATGCTTACATCCTTTGACTTATTTGCCATATCAACTTGTGCTACCACATCTTTTATCAAATTCACTTTGCTTTCAGGGCCAGTAATCACTACTTCACCAGGAGTTGCCACAGCAGGCTTCATAGCAAAACCATCCATTACAGCTCCATTGACCTTTACGTGCACTGGCATCTGTACTCTTGAAACTTTGTCTACATCAAGCTTTATCTCTGAAGGATTTGCAGAAACAAATGTCACATTTTTAGGAAGTGAACTTACTTCAACAGGCACAACATTTATCCCTTTTGTTATTATCCTGCTGACGTCTGCTTCAACCTGTATATCTGAAGGTCTTACATTCATCACATCGCTTCTTCGCCCTTTAATCCTGACTGTCACCGAGAAATTTTTATCTCCAATTAATGTCAATCCTTTCTTGTCAAGCGTATTGATGTTTACTATATTTACAGGAATATTTCCTACATCATAAGATATCTCTGGGTTCTTCTCCCCCATTACATAAAGCCACAATATAAAAGCTATGGCAACAGAAAGTATTTTAATAGGAAGGTTTTTACTCAGCATGTTTATTCCCCCATTTGAACCAGTTAGATCCTTTGCTGTCCTTCACCTTGAACATACTTAAAAGAACCTCTTTCAATGTCTTTATATCCAAATGCCTTGATATTCTGCCATTTTGAGCAAGTGATATAGTACCTGTCTCTTCTGAAACAATGACTGACACAGCATCTGACACTTCAGTCACACCTATGGCAGCTCTATGCCTCGTACCAAGCTCAGTGCTTAAATTTTGATTGTCTGTAAGAGGCAAAAAACATCCAGCAGCCATTATCCTATCGCCTCTTATTATAACCGCTCCATCGTGAAGGGGGGTATTTGGTATAAAGGTATTTATGAGAAGCTCGCTAGATATTTTAGAGTCAAGGGATATGCCGGTTTCTATCAATTCATTTAAACCAGTATTTCTTTCCAAAACAATTAAAGCTCCTATTTTAGATCTAGACAAGAATTGAACAGCATCACATATCTCACTTATGACATCCGCTATATCCTGGACTTCATCGTTTATTATGAAAAAGTTTCTTTTAATAAACTCGCTTCTACCGAGAGATTCTAAAGCTCTCCTCAGTTCCGGCTGGAATACTATTAAAAGTGCTATAACGCCAACAGTCATTGCATTGCTTAAAATATAATTGACTGTTCTAAGCTGCAGCCACTCGCTTAATTTTGTAAGTATTAAAAGAATTATAATTCCTTTAAATAGTTGCTCGGCTCTAGTTTTTCGTATGACTAATATAAGGCGGTACGTTACATAAGCTATTATCGCTATATCTACGATGTCATTTATTTTCATAGTCTTTATTATTTCTATAAGGCCATTGAACAAAAAGCTCACCTCTTGAGGCAAAATTGTAAACTAATATAATTTTAGTACTTGCTCATAATAATTATACACTAATAATTCAGAAAATCCTATAAACTTAGTAGACTAAATAAAGAAAAAAGTCATAGAATGGCTGTCATTCTATGACTTCAACAATTATATTCTTCTCTTCGACCCGCTTTATGAGAGGATTTATCACATCCCCATGAATCAATACATCAAAAGCAGATCTCAATGATTTTCCTACTATTATCTCTGTAATATCGTTTTCAGTTGCAAATTCAGCCAAAGCATCTGAAATCTTTTTGCCAACCAATATGGATACTCTACCACCTAATTTCTGAGCCATCTCAAAGAGCTCGACTAAGATCTTGTGTTCCTTCAAATCTTTATATATATCATTGTTTTTATTCACATACACAACACAAAATTCCCCATTTGTCTCTTTCGCCCTCTCTGCTCCTCTTTCAACAAGCCTTTGGCAGCTCTTTTGCGGAGTAACGCAAACCATAATTCTGCTTTTTACTCCGGGCTCGTAACTTAAAACCATCAGAAAGCCTCCTATCAGGAGAAATAATAACAACTCCAAATATATTATATATTCAATAATATATTAATGTCAATTAAGCAAATCACCCGGTTTACTACCACTAAACTTTTTATGACCCATATTTTTCTTAAGATACTCCTTTATATATATGATATCTTCTTCTGATGGTTCCATATTGCCATATACTAAATCATTGTACATTTTTGTGATCTTATCAAAGTTGGTAAGACCAATATCCAATATTCTTA
>JASBVU010000281.1 GCA_029960905.1 Thermoanaerobacterium sp. | reverse complement strand
TTTGTGCAAAAAACACTGTTGATTCAGAAATAATGTTAGGAATAATAAAAGAAAAAGGATTTAACATTGTAAATGATGAAAATGATGCCGATGTTTTAATTATAAATACTTGTGGATTCATCGAAAGTGCTAAAAGAGAATCAATCGATTATATACTCGAAATGAGCAAATTGAAGAAAAAGAGATTAAAATCTTTAATTGCATCTGGCTGCTTATCAGAAAGATATAAAGATGAACTTTTGGAAAGTCTTCCTGAATTGGATGCTGTAATAGGTACTGGTGATTTTTTAAAAATTGCAGATGTAATTGAAGACACATTGGACGGAAAGCGCATTTTAGAATATGGACATGCAAACGAATTGGATGATAAAGATTCACCGAGAATATTAAGCACGCCAAAACACTATGCTTATTTAAAAATTTCAGAAGGATGCAATAATAGGTGTTCATTTTGTATAATACCAAAACTTAGAGGACGTTACAGAAGTGTTAAAATTGAAGATTTAGTCAATGAAGCAGAGGCATTAGCCGAGAATGGTGTTAAAGAGTTAATATTAATTGCTCAAGATACTACAAAGTATGGCATTGATATTTACAATAAATATATGTTGCCAACTTTATTGAGAAAATTATCAAAAATAGATGGGATAAAATGGATTAGAATACTGTATGCATATCCAGACAGCATTACAGATGAACTTATCGATGAGATAAAGACAAATGAAAAAGTGCTAAAATATATAGATGTACCATTGCAACATTCAAATGATGAAGTTTTAAGACGAATGAAGAGAAATACAACGAGAAAAAAGATTGAAAATACCATTGAAAAGCTGCGGTCTATTCCTGGAATGATAATTAGAACGACGTTTATTGTTGGATTTCCAGGAGAGACAGAGGATGAATTCAACGATTTAAAAAAATTTATTGTAGAAAAAAACTTTAATAAATTAGGTGTATTCACATATTCCAGAGAAGAAGATACTGAGGCTTACGAGATGCAAAATCAAATTTCAGAACAGATTAAACAAAAAAGATATAATGAAATAATGCTTTTGCAAAAGAATATATCATTAGATTATAACAAGAGATTAATTGGCAGTGAATTCGAAGTAGTAGTAGAAGGGCAAAAGGATGGACTTTATTATGGCAGAAGTTATATTGATGCACCAGATATTGATGGAATGACGTTTTTTAAGTCTTATAAAAAGTTGAACATTGGCGATTTCGTCAAGGTTAAAATTACAAAAGCTTCTGACTATGATCTGATGGGGGAGTTGTTGTGAACGCAGCAAATAAGGTCACTATTGCAAGATTGATTTTAGTTCCTTGTTTTATAGTTGTCATGCTGTCTGGAATTAAGTACTCAAATATAATTGCAGCTTCTTTATTTTTGCTTGCTTCATTAACTGATAAGTTGGATGGATATATTGCTAGAAAATACAATCAGATAACGAATTTAGGCAAATTTATGGATCCTCTTGTGGATAAAATTATGGTTTCATCTGCTTTAATTGTCTTAATACAACTGGATCGTATTCAAAGCTGGATCGTCATAGTTATTCTTTGCAGGGAATTTATAATAACTGGGTTAAGAGCAGTTGGAGCAGATAAAGGCGTTGTAATTGCGGCCAGCAATCTTGGCAAATATAAAACTACATTTCAAATTATAGCTATAATATCGCTAATGTTAAATAATTACCCATTTGAGTATGTATTTTTCCCGTTTTCAACTATAGCTGTGTATTTAGCGCTATTTTTTACGGTTTACTCTGGAATTGATTATGTGGTGAAATGCAGAAGCATAATTTTAGGATAAGAAGGTGCATTTTATGAAATGTGAGATAATATCTGTCGGCACAGAGCTTCTTCTAGGGCAAATTACAAACACAGATTCAAAGTTTATATCTGAAATGTTGACTACACTTGGAATAGATGTTTATTTTCAAACAAATGTAGGTGATAATAAAAATAGACTTTTAGAGTGCCTTAAAATTGCTTCAGATCGTTCTGATTTGATAATTTTAACAGGTGGTTTAGGACCAACAATTGACGATTTGACAAAAGAAACTGTTGCTGAATTTTTTGCCTTAAAACTTGTTGAAGATATTGACACAAAGCTCAAAATCCAATCATATTTTAAAAAGTCAAAAAGAAATTTAACTCAAAACAATTACAAACAAGCTTTATTCCCAGAAGGGGCTAAAATTTTACCAAATGACAATGGTACAGCTCCTGGATGCATTATTGAAAAAAATAATAAGGTTGTTGTTGTGCTGCCTGGTCCTCCGTCAGAATTAATACCTATGTTTAAAAACCATGTATATCCATATCTAAAATTGTTAAGCAACAAGATAATTGTTTCTAAAGTTATAAAGATATTTGGCATAGGTGAATCACAAGTTGATGAGATGGTAAGCAAATTACTTATATCACAAAATCCTACTGTTGCTCCACTTATTGGAAATGGATTTGTAACATTGAGAATAACTGCCAAATCAGATGATCCCCTAAAAGCGAAAGAAATGATTGATGAGTATGAAAAAAATATAAGAGATCTTTTAGGTGAATACATTTTTGGAGTAGATGACGATACATTGGAATCTGTGGTTTTAAACTTATTAAAGACAAAACATCTCACGATTTCTACTGCTGAATCATGTACTGGTGGATTGTTATCAGAAAAAATTACTAGTATTCCAGGTGCATCTGAAGTATTTAAATTTGGTGTTGTGACATACAGCAATGAGTCAAAAGAAGAAATTTTAGGTGTATCTAAAAATACCATAACAGAATATGGAGCAGTTAGTGAAGAAACTGCGAGAGAAATGGCTATTAATGTAAAAAATATTGTGAAAACAGATTACGGTTTATCTATTACAGGTATAGCCGGTCCCAGCGGTGGTACAATTACCAAACCTGTTGGCTTAGTCTATATAGGTCTAGCTTACGAAGATACAACATACATAAAAAAAATAATTTCAAACGGAAATAGGGATAAGATAAGATTAAATTCTGCTATGTATGCTTTAGACATGTTAAGGAGACATTTAAACGGTTTAAAAATTGACTATTAAATATTACTAATATATAATTGAATTATGAATATTGCCGGATTTTGGCGGGAGGAGAAATTATGATAGAAAAACAAAAAGCCCTTGATATGGCCATAAGTCAAATTGAAAGACAGTTTGGAAAAGGCTCTATAATGAGACTTGGCGATAATAGCAAGCTTAATGTTGATGTGATTTCTACTGGCTCTATAGATTTAGACATAGCTTTAGGCGTTGGAGGGGTTCCAAGAGGAAGGATAATAGAAATATTTGGTCCTGAATCTTCGGGTAAAACGACAATTGCATTGCATATATTAGCTGAAGCTCAGAAATTAGGAGGAACAGGTGCTTTTATAGATGCTGAACATGCCTTAGATCCAACGTATGCCAAAAATGTTGGTGTCAACATAGATAATTTACTAGTTTCTCAACCAGACACTGGTGAACAAGCTCTTGAGATTGTTGAGGCTTTAGTGCGAAGTGGTGCTGTAGATGTGATCGTTATTG
>JASBVU010000280.1 GCA_029960905.1 Thermoanaerobacterium sp. | reverse complement strand
AGAGCTGTAACTGCGTACATTTTACTTTTATTTCTTTTAAGAATAATGGGGCAGAGGATTCTCTCTAATATGAAGATGAGTGATTTTATCATATCTATAGCTTTTGGAAATATCATTGCGCATCAGCTTTCTGACAGCAGTTTAGGTTTGAGAGGTCCTGTAATTACAAGTGTAACATTTGCTGTTTTGTACCTTTTGTTTAATTTTTTGACGTTAAAATACACTAAATTGAGGAAAATGGTTGATTTGGATGTCATACCGCTTATATATGAAGGCGAAATTATAAAAAGCGGATTAAAAAAGTCAAAAATAGATTTAGATTTGCTGATGACGGAGCTTAGACTCCACAACGTTTTAAGCGTGAGAGATGTTCATGCGGCATATCTGGAAAGTAATGGGAAAATAAGCATAATAAAGAATGTGGATAATCAAAATGTGACATTGAAAGATTTGGATATAAGAAAGGCTCCAATACATGCTCCTATAGCTGTCATTGAAGATGGAATAGTGCTACACAAAAATTTAGAGATGATTGGAAAAGACGAGAAATGGCTTATAGAAAATTTGCACGCCTACAACATAACAAATTTTAAAGATGTTTTTCTTGCAGTGTATGAAACAAACGACGTACTATATGTTACAAAAAAATAAGGAGCATTGGCTCCTTATTTTCATAGTTTTTCAAACTGATCCTTTCCTACACCACAATCAGGGCATACCCAATCATCTGGCAAATCTTCGAACTTAGTTCCTGGTGGTATATTTTGTGTTGGGTCGCCAACTTCTGGATCATATATGTACCCGCAAACTGTGCATTCCCATTTTTCCATATTTCTCAACCCTTTCTTTTTTTATCTATAGCTATATTATATCAGTTGGGAATAGCCAAAATCAATATTGAAAATGATTTTATTCCATATTTTGTACAAGTGCATTGTAGCTGGTATAAAATGGATTTACTTTGGCATATAATTTAATAAAAAACGAAAGGTTGTTCAATGATGAGAAAAATAGCTATATTAGTTATTTTGTTATCTGTAATTCTTGCGTCATGTGGGAAAGCAAAACCTGTCGAAAACAATGTTAAAACAGCCAATGAAATAAAAAGCAAAGCAAAAAACTTCAATAATGAAATAAAAGACGATTACAAAAAATTGTACGAAGGGCTTCCTGATGTCAGCCTTCCACAGTATGATTTTACTTACTCAAATGCAGATGACAATGCGTACAAGAAAATTGTATTTGCAAATTACGACAAGCTTCTTATATATGACGGAAAAGCTTTGGTGCTATTTAGAAATAAAAAGTTTTACATGGTATTAGACGCAGAAAAATTCAATTTAAAGTATTTCCAAGGCAATAAATCGACAAAATTTATATTTAGTCCGTATGGAAGTTTTGTGGTGGCCGGTAATAGTTTGTCGGATGATGCAATATATTTAATAAATGTCAATACAGGTAGGTTGTGTCAGATATATTCTGGTGACATTGATAAAGTAAATATTAGTTGGTCACCTTTGGAAAAATATTTAGTTTTGGTAGATGAAGAGGTTCCATCAAAAGCGTATATTGTAGACTTAAAAGATTTTGAAAAATCTATTAAATATTTTCCCTTTGATATTAATAACGCGTGTATTGATGACATGGGTAAGGTGTTTTATGATGGCAATGGAGTATTCAAAGATGATAGCAAGATATCATCTGGTAATTTGATATACATAGATTATGACAATCTATACACTTATGATGATAAGACATTTACATTAAGAGACGTATTAACGGGTAAAAGTCTAAATAATTACGATGTTGGCTTTAATATAAGAAGCGTAATGTATAAAGACGACAACATACTTTTTAAAGATGCAAATGAAAATAAAAGCATCATATATAATATCAGCGAGAAAAAGTTCTATAAGGTTAATGGGAACGTAGTAAACATATCAAAAGATATCTTTGGGAAAAAGTCTTATTATTTCGTAAAAAAATATGGTTCAGGCGATATTTTTATCGTTGATGAAAAAACTGGAAAATCAAAGAAGACATTGTATGCTTTTTCGCCAATAGTAGACATAAATACATATTTAGGTTTTTCTATCGGCAACGAAGTAGATCTATCTACAGTAAAAATTGGTGTTAATGATAATAATTTAAGTTACACTGTTGATTTAATCAACTAAAAATTTTAATGCGGGAAGATTGCTCCCGCTTTTTACTTTTACTGAATTTTATTATTATGCAGTTATATAGTATAATTTATGAATAGAGAATATGGCAATTTTTAACGAAAGGATGTTTGCTGTGGTAAAAGAAATAAAATTGGGGTTTGTGGGCCTGGGATATATTGGAACTATTCATGCTACTGCTTGCTTTGCAATGCCTTTGATATTTAAAAACTTACCATTTAAAATCAAGTTTGGCTCAGTGTGTAAAAATGACATAAATGATATACCTTACTTTTTTGAAGGCGGCGTAAAAAGCATTGATGAATTACTGGAGGATAAACAGTTGAATGCCGTCGATATATGCACTCCTAATTTTTTACACAAGTCGCAAGCGCTTGAAGTGATGAAAAGAAATTTGAATGTGTACCTTGAGAAACCCATTGGATTAAATGGGAAAGAGGCATTAGAGCTTGCAAACATGGCAAATGATAAAAATATAATAAATCAAGCGGCTTTGATGTACAGATTTATGCCTGCAATAAATCAGGCAAGGGATATGATTAAAAATGGTGAAATAGGAGATGTGCTTAATTTTAAAGCTTTAATGTTGCACTCCGGATATTTGAATCCGAAAAGACCTATGTCGTGGAAAATGCGCTTTGATACATCCGGTGGTGGTTCAATAATAGATCTAGGTATACATCTTGTTGACGCTATTCGGTTTATGTTAGGAGAAGTGGGTGAGGTTCAGGCAAGCTCAAAGACATATTTTAAAGAAAGGCCTATAGCAAACACTGTAGACGAATACGAAGAAGTAGATGTAGATGATTGGACAGAAGCGCGAATAACCATGAAGAGCGGTGCTTGGGGTACTGTTGAGACATCGAGGATATCTGCAGAAATTGAGGAAGAAACACGATTTGAAATATATGGTACAAAAGGTTCTATAAAAATATCAACAAAGGATGCTAGGTATGCTCATCTATATATAAAAAATGAAGATCAATATACAATTGGCATGTATAAAAATAAAAGTGCATTTTCAAAATACTTAGAAACTATATATCCAGATCCCAAATATTCATTGGGATTTATGGTAGATATGCATTTGGCAAGTCTTATGAATTTCTTTTTGAACATTGTAGATGGAAAAATAGCACATGAAGAAACACCTACTTTCTATGAAGCTTATAAAAGCCAGTTGGTAATAGATAAAATAATAGAATCTGCAAAGAATGATGGTTCTTTGATGAAACTTTAAGGCGAAAAAAGGAGAATAAACGAGAAAATTGCCGTAATTTCTGCATTATCTCGTTTATTTTGCTTTATATAAGCACATTCTGGTGTTGATATGTTTCTTCAAACGTGGTATATTAACATACGTCGCTCCGACGAGGGGCGAAAGGAAGTCACCAC
>JASBVU010000279.1 GCA_029960905.1 Thermoanaerobacterium sp. | reverse complement strand
AAATGGCGTAAGGATTATGCGTCTTATCTTCGCTGGAAGGAATTCTTAACTGAAAAATTAATTAAAAGTGACGAATACATAAAAGAGATTGAAGATGCTTCCTTGAATCTTCAAAAAGAAAAAGTAAAATTTCAAGATCAGAAACGAGAATTTAATAATCTCGTTCGTAAACAAGCTCGTTTTGAACATCTCAAAGAAGAAATTAATAAAGCAATATTAGAAGTTTCAAAACAAAAGCCATTGGTATTTAAACGTAAAAATATACAACCATCAAGAGTTAGAGCTAATGTTTTATGGTCAGACTGGCATTACGGAATGGATTTTTCTAATTCTCTTAATACATATAATCCAGAAGTTTTTCGTGAAAGAGTTGAAATACTTGTTAGCAAAACAATTGAATATGGATTAAATCATAACGTAGACACTCTAACTGTTGGTGCACTTGGAGATTTTGTGTCTGGTTTAATACATATATCTACTCGCGTTGAAGCAAATGAAGATATTATTAAACAAATCCAAATTGTCTCCGAAGTTTTTGCGGAATCATTAGCGGAAATATCCAAACATTTTAGGCTTGTTCGTTTTATTAACATTATAGGCAATCATGCTCGGTTAATTCCAAATAAAACAGAATCAATATTTACAGAAAATCTCGAAAATCTTATCCCATGGTATCTTGAAAGTCGCTTAAAAGATTTTAAAAATATTGAAATCTATAGAGATGTTGATGGATATTTCGTTGATGAAACATTTGAGCCTGCACATGTTTATGTTCATGGAGATTTAGATAATGTATCTAATGTGGCAAAAAATTTACCACAAATTTTAGGTATTGTTCCTCGTTATATTTTCGCAGGACACATTCATCATGATACAGTCAAGGAATATGGGCGTACAAAGGTTATTACAAATGGTTCCTTGATTGGTTCTGATTCATATGCAATGGCTAATCGCTTTTATGCGGAGCCAATGCAAAAAATGCACATTTTTAATGAAAAAGGTAATATTGAGTATACAATTGATATTACCTTCGATGAGTGATGATTATGACAGGAGCAGAAAAATATGAAAACTATCTAAAACAACAGAAGTTTGAGACAGTAATATTTGGCGTAGATCAATTAAAAGCTATTTATGATTTAACTGGTAGGCTTGATAGTGAAGATTTTATGCAAGCTTTAAGTAGACTTTATGATGTTGCATTTGACATGGGAAGAGTTGATGTAATGGATAGAACAATTGCATCAATGTTTAAAGAAGCAAATGAGATTTCCGAAAAATGGAATAAATAATGTATGCCTGTCTTTTGGACATGCCTCTGCATAAATAATGGGGGTGTTCTTATGGCAGAAGATGAAGATTTAACTTCTGATTTTGAAGACGATGATGGTGAAATTATTGGAGAATTTGGCATTGAAGATGAAGACGATATAATGCTTATTTTGATGCCAAAAATCGAATATGATTTTGATACTGAATTTGAATCATATTATAAACTTTTTAAAAAATGTCGTAGAAAAGAAGATTTTAAGTTTGTGTTGGCTCAGATAATTGAACACACATCAAAACTTGCGATATTGAAACATGAAGCATCATATCTTCAGGAACGAGCAAAAAATTTGGAGTTTGAGATTGAAATGGCGAAAAGCGAATAAAATAATAATTTCATACCCTCCCTACCCTATTCCCAATAGGGACAAAATAAATAAGAACATAGAAAATTGAGTACAAATCCTCTTTGTACTCTTTTTTGTTTGTTTTTGTTTTTAGATGGGGGAAAGTCTGCTTAAGCAGATTTCGTAAGTTGGCTTTCTCCCGGCCATCCCCCATCTATATTTAGGGAGAAATAAGGTGGTGAAAATTGTGAAAGGGAAAAATTTAAATACGAAAAATAAATCTACAAAAGCTAGTGAAAAAAAGAATTGTATTAAATGTTTAAAAGACAAGGAAAAAGTTGCTGATTTTTATATAAGTTATTCTAAATTACATGCTGACGGTCGAGTACCAATTTGTAAAGAATGTTTGGCAGAAATGTTTGATATAAATGATCCCGAAAATTCATTAATAGAAATTTTAAGGCAAGTTGATAAACCGTTTGTTTATGATGTTTATGTTACTTCTAAACAAGAAAACCCAAACAATATTTTTGGAAAATACATGAAAAACATTGTAATGCATCAGTATAAAGGTATGACATGGAAAGACAGTGTTTTTTCTAATAATAATCACGGCGAAGTAATTGTTGATGAAAGTGAATTGAAAGTTATAGTTCCCGATAAAGATGATTTTAGTTTAGATCAAAGTATTATTAATTTTTGGGGTTCTGGGTATACGAAAGAACAATATAGAAAATTACAAAACTTTAAAGAAGAAATGGAATCTAGTTATGAAATCGAGACAGCTTCACATAAAGACTATTTAAAAAAAATATGCATTGTTTCGTTAAAAATGGAAGATGCTCTTGCCAAAGATGATATAGGAAATTTTAAAAAATTATCAGATGCTTATGATTCATTGATGCATTCTGCAAAATTTACAGCAGTACAAAGAAGTGCCGCTGATCGAACTGGCGGTCTGAATACTTTTGGTGAATTTTTTGAATTCATCGAAAAGGAAGGTTTTATACCAAAATATCACGTAGATGAACCACAAGATATTGTCGATGAAACAATTCAAAATCTTATGAAATATACAAAGAACCTTGTTCTTGGTGATCCAAATATCGCTAATATTGTTGAAGCAACAATCAATAAAATAAATAACAATGAAGATGAAGAATCCAATGAAGATTCAAATGACATTATTATTGAAGATACTGAAGATGAGGATTTAGAATATGAGGACAGTTAAAAAATTTCAATCGGATGCAAATAAATATTCGAATGGTATTGCCGATATTTACAACCCACAAGGTAATACATTTCAAAAAGAAAACGAAGAAAAAATAAGTCGTATGGAGAAAACTAAGGATATTTTTAAAAAATATGCTAGTTTTTTTCGTCAATACCCAGATATATTTATTGATACAATTACCCCAAAAGAAAGTAAATTTAAATTATTTTTTTATCAAAGAATTTTTTTGAGAGTTTGTTTGAGGTATAGATATGTTTATGCAACATTTACTCGTGCTTTTTCAAAATCATTTTTATCAATATTGGCTTTATATTTAAAGTGTATTTTTTATCCGGGAATAAAATTATTCATTTGTTCGGGAGGCAAGGAGCAAGCTGCGAACATTAAATTTGTAGTGTTCGTAAAACCCCTCTAATTGCGGGAAACCCCTTAGAGCCTACACTACCAACCTAACATGGTAACATAGTTAGGGGCGTTGCTAATCACAACGATATGGTAAAAAGGTGTAAGGATTGGGCAATCCGCAGCGAAGTTTGTGAAGTTAATTCTGTCAAATATTTTCATTAGTAGGTGATTATTATTCCAAATAACAAAATGTCTGATAACAATCGCTTAAAAAGATTTAATAGAAAAATTGATGAGAAATTTGGAGAAGGATTTTATCAAGTTATTGAATATACATATGCAAAATTACCTTGCAAAATCAAATGTTTAAATTGTAATCAAATTAAAAA
>JASBVU010000278.1 GCA_029960905.1 Thermoanaerobacterium sp. | reverse complement strand
ACCAGTATCAACATATGGTAAATGCACTCCTCCAGTAGTTATCATATCCGAAACTGCTTTCCCAATTAATCCCATGAAATACGGATTTAAGACTGATACTAAACCATTAAGACCTACACCTATGTAAAGTGCTGATCTGAGAGCTTTAGAAAACTTTACTCCAAGAATTAATTCAAAAATTAGTATTACAATAGGAAGTAGAACAGCAGCCCCAAAGGTTTTCACAATCATAGTAAACATTTTTACTTACCCCCTCTTTCTTTATTGTTAATAATATCTTGAATTTGAGTAAAAACTTGGTCTTTTCCTATGCCAGTTAAGAACGGAACTCCACTAATAACAGGAATATTTACATCTAAATCTGTTCCAGCAGTAGAAATCACAAAGTCAAAATCTCCATTTTTTACCATATTATCAACATCTACTACTCTTCCTTGTACAAATTCTGCGTGAATACCTTTTTCCTCCAAAGCTTCTCTTAAAGATACCAGCGCAATTGTAGAAGTAGCAACACCATCTGCGCACACAACAAGTACACGCACATTCTTGTAATTCTTTCCTGTCATCATATTTTATCTCCCTCCTATATCTAAAGTTATGTTTCAGGAACACCCTAGCTACAGTCAACAATCTTAGCTTTTTTCTTCACTTTCTCATAATACTTCAGGTGCTGATTCCATTATCCCTTTGAGGTAATTTTTTATCCTAAAGCTACTAATGCTTCGTGTATCAGGTTTGATACGATACTGTTAGTATGACTTTGATCACGGCTATTGAAAATATTATAATTTCTTTAGTTTCCAGTTTAAAAAGTCGGATAAAGAAATCCCAAAACATCTTAACGCATTCGCCAAGAATTTGCTTGCCTTGTGTGAAATAAATTATCAATCTGGCAGCTTTAGTGCTGAAGACGCCTCTTTAGCTAAGTGTAGTAATCAACTCTTTAATTTTCAAGATTCCAATAATTACTAGTTGACATTACACCTCTAAGCCTAAATTTATAAAGCTTACTATTTTGCTTCATTTACTAAAATTTAATTCAATGTAAATGAAGCATTTTTTATTATATCAATGATTTTATCACCTCCATTTGCTTCAATTATTTTCTCAAGTAATGTGTCATTCTGTATTAATTGAACCATTTGTTGAAGCATCTCCACCTGGCTATGTGCTTCATTTAGTGCCATCATAAATACAATGCTAACATTTACTTCTTCCAACGGATTTGCCATGTTTTTAAATATAACAGGTTTTGACAATGTTGCAATAGCTATTGCAGGTTTTATTACATGTTCTGGATCTGTATGAGGAATTGCAACATTATACGTATTTAATTGCAAACCTGTTGGAAAAGTTTTTTCACGTTTAATAATTGCATCTAAAAAACTCTCTTTTACAAAACCGTTATCATATAGTTTTTTAAATAGTACTTTAAATATTTCTTCTTTACTTTTAACATCTAAATTTGTAACAATTAATTCTTTATTGAAATACTCTGATATTCTCATCAACAATTACCTCCTCATCTACTACCCTTCTATATAGTGCAAATATCGTGCCAATTAATTGGCCGGTAGTGTATTTTTTAATATTATTTCTTTTATTTGAACCGGACTTTTAGCTCCCTTCAAAGCATTTACAATCTTTTCGTCTGTCATTACTTTATATAAATCAAGCATATAATCCTTCGAATCTTCTTTTAACGCTATCATAAAAACTAAATCCGCTTTAAGCTCTCCTTCCCAAAAAATAGGTTTTTTTAATTTTGCAATTGCTATGGCAGATTTCGTAACGTTTTTCGTGTATCCATGTGGTATAGCTATACCGCCTTTCATCCAGGTGGCTCCCATTGATTCTCTTTTGTATACACTTAGCAAAAACTTATCATCTACATAACCTTTATCTTGAAGCAATTCTACTAATTTATCTATGACATCACTTTTCATAGAAATATCCACATCACATAAGATAAGGTTTTCATCAATGATTTCTTTCAATGGATTTTCAACCTTTAAATTGAGGATTTTTTTAAGCTTTTCAATCCCTGTGCCATGTAAAATATCTTCAACAGATATAAAAGGTATACTTTTTATGCCGGGATTTATTGTACCAACAAAAGCTACCACTTCATTTTCTTCTCTTATTTTTGAAATTTCTTTTTCAATATCTTCCTGCCTGAGCATTCCAACAGGTATTATTTTGTAATCATCTTTTAGTTGTGGTAAGACATCTTCAATATATTTCTTTATTTTTAACGCTGTTCCCTCTCCTGTAATACATACAGTTACAATTGCTTTTGGAAGCTTATCTTTACTCTTTATACCTTCAACTCTTCCTATATATGTTTTATCTACATCCAACGCATCTGCTATTTCATCTAAATTAGTATCCGGTATAATAGCTCTTCTGACAGCTTCCAACACCATAACCGTATCTACTCTTCCTACCACTCTTGTAGGTATCCCTGTCCTTTTGGTTATAATTTCACCAAAGGTAATTAATGAACCCATGTCAACCAAAATAATGCAGCCTTTGCCTTCGTCTATTCTTTTCACTACTTCAATTGTCCTCTCAAGAACAGATTCTGGGCTTTCATCAAGAGCCATATCTATACCGACTGCATGATTTACCCCTAAGAGTTTATTTGCCACCTCTGCCATGCCACTTGCAACATGGCCGTGCGTAAGCACAACTACGCCCACTCTGCCTTTAGTTATTTCTTTGTCCCCTGAGAATGTCCTTAGGTACATAGCAATAAAGCCCACTTCTTCATCAGGCAGCTGTATTTCTAATTCTTTGTTAATTTGTTTTGCCATAATTTTAGCAATAGAATACTCAACAGGATATTCTTTCACTATGTTTTCAAGTTGAGGATTAATTATTGGTTTGCCGCTTAATATTCTTTCATAAGCAGCACTTAAGTGTATAGCAAGGGAATAAAAGAGATTATCCTCTAAATTTTTAAAACTTTTTTTAGCAATCTCGTATGCTTTTTCAACAGCATTTACAATTTTTTCTCCTACTATGTTTGTCAATTCTTTTTTTGAAATTGTTATGTTAGATTTTACATTTACAGCAAATTTCTTCAGCTCCGCCTCTATCTCTTTCCCGAGAATTTTATCTATCTCCTCTTTTGTAAGTCCTTGTCTTTTTAAGTCAATAAACCTTTCTTCTATAAATTGATATATTTCATCAGGCAGCATATATCTATCTTCTTTTGGATATAACTTAATTTCCTTGTCAGGATACACCATAATGTCTTCATTTGAATATCTTTCTATTTCGGGATCTCTTTTATTTACTCTGATTATCCCCATTTTTACGTGGTTAGGTAAATCTGAAAGGTCTATTGTCAATGAAGAGCTTTTACTCCCTAATGAATTTAAAAAGCTCCTCGCACAAGCAACTTGAATATCGCTCCTTAGCTGCCCTATATTCCCCGGACAGTCATAAAGCATAAGAGCTCTTACTGCCTCTTTTTTTACAATAATCGATTTATTAATTCTAAAAGACTCTTTTGAGAAAAAATGATGTATAATTTCATACCTTTCATGCGGAGGTCTTTCTGAAAGAGATGGAAGTTCAATTAAA
>JASBVU010000277.1 GCA_029960905.1 Thermoanaerobacterium sp. | reverse complement strand
TAATTCTATGATATATGCAGCTATTTGAAGATAATAAACAATTTATTGAGATAGGAGGTAATATTGTGTTAATGAGGATCAAAAAGACTTTACTATTTCGCATGATAATAATAATAATTATTATTATAAGCCTTCCTGTTTTTGTAATATTACTTTATTATCATCCACAAAGCAGCAAAATTCTTGAACAACGAATCATAACTGAAATATCCACCACTAATGCTCAAATCCAACAACTTGTTGATTTAGAGCTGGGAAATGTATTTCGTGTTTGGATGAGTTTACAATCAAGTCCCTATGTAAAGCCATTGGGGCAAAAAGCTAAATATAGAGAAAAGTGCAGGATTTGCGATGAAATTCGAAACCAAATGATACAAAGTAAAGTTATAAATAATATTATTGTTTCATTTCATAACGATAAATTGCTTTATACTCCCACTGGCACAATCTCGAAATCATTTTTCGGAGACAAGCTTTTTCGTTACTATCAAATGGATCAAAGAAATTTGCTGGACCTGCTTCAGAGAAATAGAACACCATTAATACGAGCAACTGAGCTAATAAATCCAATAGCTTTTCAACAAAGTAATAAGTATATAAAATGTATTTCTTTTTTGTTCCCCCTTCCTGCAACAAGCAAGTTTGCCTATGGTTCTTTACTTGTGCTTATTGACGAGGAGAAATTATTAAGGTCAGTTAAGACTATTACTGAAACACAGAGGGGGACGTTTTTAATTACAAATTATGATGGCAGCTTTATAACAGGTAGTGGTGACTTTTTACCAGAGGTTGTTACTCAACGTCTTCAGAGTATTATACGGTCAAAAAAAGATTTAAAAGAAAACATCTTGGCCATTGGGGGGGAAGAGTTCTTTATCTCGATAATTCCGTCAAAACAATTCGATTTGCTCTATGTTACTATGCTCCCTGCAACACAAGGTATGGTTGAATTAAAGTATTTATGGACTAAAACCATATTTATGATATTTACAATTATCATAGTGGGGGTTTTTTGTTTTTTAATATTATTGCAGTGTAATTATCGTCCTATTGTTTCAATAATTGAGTTATTGTCCCGCTCAGCTCAAGATGAATTTTCTGCAATATTAAGTGAGAATAATATATCTGAAATAGATCTGATTCAAAGAGCGGTAAAGGATTTAGTCAATATGAATGCAATTCTTAGCTGTAGGGCACGTGAAAGTGAGAATCTTTTACGTGATTTGCGCCTGCAAAAACTTATAACAGGGGAATGGCCCGAATGGTCTGATTTAGATGAAATGGGTGAAGAATTAGGAATCCCAGTGGTAAATAGATATTTTATTGTAGGTGTTATATCATTTGAAGCTAGTAAAGCTAATAAAAATGTTAATTTAATGCAAATATTGGACTTTTTGAATAAAATACAAAACGATAATGATAACATCGTTGGTAGATTTTTACCTGGGTTAAACTATTCGCAGATATTTGTCTTGATCTCAAGTGCCTATAGGGATATTGAGGCTATAAAAGTATATTCTAGACAAGTTCTGAGAAATATAAAGCAGTGGCAGAATAACCTATTATTAAAGATGGGTATTGGTATATTTACGCAAAATATCGAAAATTTATCGGATTCTGCTTTATTAGCAATGGATACACTTGACTATTTATTGTCTAAGGATTGGAATGGTGAAAGTATTCTTGCCTATGAAGATATGTTAAGGGAGACTTCTAGTTTCCAAGATTACCCGATTGATGTTATTTATAATCTTAAACGCTCAATTTTAGTGGGTAATTTTGAACAAATGGAAGCTCATATTTCTAGGATACAGGATATTATCACTAGTCGTTCGACACCTATCTATGTAGCAAAAGTGTTATTCGTGCAAACTGTTATTGTATTAATAGATTGTCTCAAACAGTATAAACCTGAATATCAGACAGAACGATTAGAGGAATTTGATGTTTTTAAAAATATGAACAGATATTCAATTCAAGAAATGAGTGATCGTATAAGTATATATTCTAAGGAACTTTCTACAGTTATGCAAACAAAGCTTGCAGAGGGTAGTGAACGTATTTCCATTAAAGATGTACTTGATTATATAATGCGTAACTATTTGGAAGCAAATTTTTCCATTAAAACATTAGCAGATGAATTTGGCATGACAGTTCCCAATATGAGTTATTTTTTCAAGCAGCATACGGGGGTAACTTTTCAGCAGTATGTCACAAATCTAAAAATGGAAAAAGCTAAGCATCTTCTTACCCAAACTGAATTATCCTTAGAAGCTATTGCAAAAAATTTATGTTATTCAAATGCCTCTAGTTTTTGTCGAGCTTTTAAGAAGGTTGTAGGGATTTCGCCTAGAGAATTTCGAAGTAGTCAATACAAAAATGCATCTACTAACTAAAAAGTGAGTTAAATGTTAGTGGCTCATTAATACACCTATGATATATAAGTAACCCACAGCTACTATGTCTGTTTAGCAGAGGCCAAATTTGCATTATGGTTGTTTTTGTGTACTGTGCAATTTCTTTGCCTAATGGCTTGTAAAGGACGATTGTAATTGATACCAAAAAGCTTTTTGCAGGGCAAATGAAAAGAGGTGTTTATACATTTTTGAAAGATATACGAGATTTCAAAAGTTTTTGTAAGTTAGTACTTTTATTTTGAAATATTGTATATAAATAATGTGCATTTACAAAGAATATGTCATTATTTATAATTATCCTCAGTGAAAAACTTGAAGCGTTAAGAGAGTGTTCGGTTAATTGTTTTTTTGAAGGAGAGAAGGGGAAATAATGCGAATTCAACATTTGCTAGAAATAACCACATCTACATACAAGTATAAGAATGATTTAATTAAAAGATTGACTGCGTGCTGGGAGTTGTATTTATTTTTATTACCAGCTATAGTGTTGGTTTTAATCTTTAATTACTTACCAATGTACGGCGTGCAGATTGCCTTTAAGGATTTCAAGCCATCTTTGGGGATATGGGGGAGTCCTTGGGTGGGAGGAAAACATTTTTCTCGATTATTTAGTCTCCCCTTGTTAAAGGAGCTTGTAATCAATACACTAGCGCTTAGTCTGTTAGGTTTGGGGCTGGGATTTCCCATGCCTATCATATTAGCTCTTATCATAAATCAAATACGAAGTGAGCGTTATAAACGAATCTTACAAACTGTTACCTATTTACCGCATTTTATCTCTACAGTAGTGGTAGTAGGTATGATTGTGATTTTTCTTTCTCCTCGTGCTGGTATTTACGGTGCACTTATGAGGCTGCTTGGTGAAGAACCAGTTAACATAGTAGGAAAAAAGGAGTATTTTCGTTGGATATATGTTTTTAGTGATATATGGCAACATACAGGATGGAATTCGATCATATATTTAGCAGCGTTATCGTCAATAGATCCAACTTTATATGAAGCATCTGTAATTGATGGTGCAAATAAATGGCAACAAATTTGGCACATAGATATTCCATCTTTAGTTCCTACAATGGTTATACTGTTAATATTAAGCGCTGGAGGCATTCTAGGGGTGGGCTTTGAAAAAGTGTATCTGATGCAAAATTCTACTAATATTGCAGTATCGGAAGTA
>JASBVU010000276.1 GCA_029960905.1 Thermoanaerobacterium sp. | reverse complement strand
GAGTGGAAAATTTCACTTATACACTGTAAATACAATAGATGAAGGGATGGAGATACTGACAGGAAGGCAAGGTGTGATAATCCCAGAGCAAAATGCAATAAACCTTGTTTTGGACGATGAAGTAATAGATGCATGTAGGAGTGGAAAATTTCACTTATACACTGTAAATACAATAGATGAAGGGATGGAGATATTGACAGGTCATAAGATGAGTGATATAAACGAAAGAGTGAAAAACAAGCTAAGATCATTTTACGACATATTGACAAAAGAAAAGTCATCTGATAAAGAAAGGAATGTTTGATGTGACGTGTGTCACAAAAGAGGAGATTAAGGAGTTTGCCTATAAATCCGGTATTGACATAATAGGCTTTGCAAGTCATGATTGTCTTTTTGAGTATAGGGATTTATTGCTTTACCGACTTAACAATGGTTTAAATTGCAATATTGAAGAAAAAGATGTAGAAAAGAGGATAAATCCCTATTATCTCCTTAGTGATGTTAAGACGATAATATCTGTCGCTGTTTCGTACAACGTAGAATATACATTTGATATTCCAAAGTCTGGATATGGCACTATTTCAAAGACTGCATGGGGCATAGATTATCATAAAGTCATGATTGATTTGCTTAAAAAGCTGGAAAAATTTATTTCATCTAAATGCGGTGTTGCCAAGACTGTTTTACTTGTTGACAACAATCCGCTTTTGGAAAGAGTCATCGCTTACAATGCAGGCATTGGATTTTTCGGTAAAAATAACATGATAATAAATGAGGAATATGGGTCATACATTTTTTTAGGAGAGATGCTAATAAACATGCCTTTTGAACCAGATTCAAAAGTTGAGTCAAAATGCGGAAGCTGTAGAAGATGTCTTAAAGCATGTCCCGGAAAAGCATTGATCGAAGAGTATAAAATAGATGCCAATAAGTGCTTGTCGTACGCTACAATTCAGAAAGGATACTTAAGCGATAGCACATTGGAAAGATTAGGGACTCGCATATATGGATGTGATACATGTCAAAATGTTTGCCCATTTAATGAAAAAGCAAAGAAAGTCACAAGACGTGAATTTATGCCCCAAAACCTTAAGCCTAAGCACGATTTGAAGGATATCTTATGTCTTGACAATAAAAAGTTTAAAGAACTATTCGGAACTACATCAGCATCTTGGAGAGGCAAAAACACCATAATAAGAAATGCAATAATTGCGGCTATTAATTCAAACGACAAGGATGCAATCGAACCATTGAAAAAGCTTATAAACTCTGAAAGTGCTTATATAAGAGGCTATAGCGTATACGCCTTAAGCATCCTTGATAAAGAAAATGCTTTTCCATATATTGAAAAAGCTTATCTAAATGAAAAAGATGAATCTACAAAGGAGTTTATGAAGAAAGCCATAATGAATATTAGAGGTGAGACTTTTGAGGATAACGAAAGATGAAGCGCTGGAGGTTGTAGAAATTCTTAAGAAAACATATCCTGATGCAAAGCCCGGTTTACACTTTAAAAATGCCTTTGAGCTATTGGTAGCAACAATACTGTCAGCACAGTGTACTGACAAAAGGGTTAACATGGTTACAGAAAAACTTTTTAAAAAGTACAAATCGCCGTTTGACTTAAAAGATGTTGATCCATTAGAACTTGAAGAAGAAATAAGGGATTGTGGCCTTTACAGGAATAAGTCGAGAAACATAATAAACACATGCAGAATTTTGTGCGATAAGTACGGCGGTACTGTTCCTGATGATATGGAAAAGCTTATGGAGTTGCCGGGCGTTGGCAGGAAAACTGCAAATGTGGTCGTAAGCAATGCCTTTAAGCAGGATGCGATAGCTGTTGATACACATGTTTTTAGGGTATCAAATAGGATTGGCCTTGCAGAAAGCGATGATGTTTTAAAGACAGAACAACAGCTTATGGATATTCTACCTAAAAATTTGTGGTCTTTGTCTCATCATCTTCTAATATATCACGGAAGAAACATTTGCACGGCGCGGAAGCCTAAGTGCGATATTTGCCCCATCAATCACATTTGTAAGTTTTATAAAAATTTTATAAAAAATTAATCAGTATGTAATTTATTTGCAAAGTATTTGTAATATAATTAAATTGTTCTAAATTTAAAAACTAAATAATTGGGGAGATCAAAATGGAGACAAAGGACACAAAAAGCATAAAGAGTAAAAGCAATTATTTTTACATTATTCTTCTTTTATTAATAGTCATTGTGTTTGCTGGTTCATTTGTGATGTTTTATGCTATCATGAATCAAAATACTATTGCAAAAGGAGTTTTTGTCAATGGAATTAGTCTTAGTGGACTTACTAAATCTGAAGCGTATTCAAAATTGCAAAGCGATCTTAAGGCTGCCGGCAACATCAAAGTCGTTTTAAAGTACAATGAAAGACAGTTTGTGCTTCCAAGTGATGATGTTAAAATAAGCTACGACTATGACGCTATCGTTAATGAAGCTTATTCCATAGGCAAAAATGGAAATTTCATAAATCGCATAAAGACAATATACGATGTCTCAAAGGACGGTAAGAATCTTGAATATAGTCCTACAGCCAATTTTAATGGTTTAGATAAATTTGTAATGGATGTATCGAAAAGCATAGACAAAAATCCTGTTGACGCTAAAATATACGTATCTGGCGGGAAGATAAATATTACAAATGATATTTCTGGTTTAAAGGTTGATGTAAACAAAACAATTGAAAACATAAAAAGTGCAGTCAAAAATGTGATTATGACTGGTGATAAAGATTATGTAGTAGTTCCTGTCACGGTTAAAAAAGTCGATGCAGACATAAAGGCTTCAGAACTCAGCATGATAAAAAGCAAAATTGTCAGTTTTTCTACACAATTTAATACAGGAGATGCAAATAGGTCAGAAAATCTTGCTGTAGCTGCAAAAGCTGTAAATGGCAAACTGCTTATGCCGGGACAAATCTTTTCGCTCAATAAAACGTTAGGACCAAGGATTATACAAAATGGATATAAAGAGGCACCTGTTATAATTGGCAATAAACTTGTCCCTGACATAGGTGGTGGGGTATGTCAGGTTGCTACGACACTTTACAATGCTGCGTTAAGAGCAGATATGAAAATCGACGAGAGATACCATCATACATTTCCGGTTGGTTATGTGTCACCGGGGCAAGATGCTACAATTTCAGGAGATGTTCTCGATTTAAAATTTGAAAATCCAACGAAATACCCTATATACATTGAATCATACATCAGTGGAAACAATTTTGTAGTGAACTTTTACGGGTATCCTGAAGATCCTGGAAAAAGGATCGACATATATTCTGAAATTGTTGAGAAATACGAACCGAAAGTAACGTATGTTGATGATCCTACTCTGCCTGAAGGAGTCTCAAAAGTAGATGTGGAAAAGCATACAGGATACAAAGTAAATACTTATAGACTTATTTACGAGAACAATGTTTTAGTTAAAAAAGAATTTTTATATACAGACATCTACAAGCCAGTTGACGGAGTCATAAAGCGGGGCGTAAAAAAAGATGAAGTAAATAACAATGAAAGTGGGCAAAGTCAAAGCGATGACAAAAATGTATCTACAGAGGACTTAAA
>JASBVU010000275.1 GCA_029960905.1 Thermoanaerobacterium sp. | reverse complement strand
TTATACTATCTTTGGCACTGTGCAAAGCGACTTGTTGAAAAATAATTATATAATAAAAAATATCGAATACACTGAAAAGGTTACATTGACCGTGTATGTCCAGTATGATGAAAAAGACAAGTTTATAGAGCGCATTGTCAATTTGACAAATGCAAAATCTTTCATTAAAGAAGGAAGCGATATATATCTTTATAAAAAAGGTGATAAATATTTAGAATAATCATTTTGTACCTTGTATAGAATTTAATAAAATCGATTTGAATTGCCATATATTCTGGGGGTGCATTAAATGAATTATTACAAAGTCTTAATTTCATGTGGCCATTTAGGCAATTCAAAAGAAATAACTGTTACAAGGTACTTCAAAGCAAAAAATATAATAGACGCTTTTGAAAGCGGCAATAGAATGCCGAGAGCTAAAAGAAAACATTCCCATACATCTGTTTTACTTGTTAAACCTATTGATGAGATGTCATATATAAATGGAAAATGCCAAGAAAGGACAAACAAGTATCTAATGATAAGATAAATTTGAAAGGTGTGATAAAATGGATTATGTTGAAGAAGCGCTAAAAAGAAAGGTATGGGCTGTTGTAGGTGCGACAGATAACAAAGAAAAATTTGGGTATAAGATATACAAAAATTTAAAGTTAGAAGGTTATACTGTTTATCCTGTTAACCCTAATTATGAAAGTGTTGATGGTGATAAGTGTTATGAATCATTATCAAAATTGCCAGTTGTACCTGAGGTTGTTGATATGGTTGTATCACCTAAAATAGGTGATGCTTTTGTTGGAGAAGCTTCAAAACTTGGTGTAGATATTATATGGTTTCAGCCAGGTGCAGAAAGCGATGTGTTGATTGAAAAAGCCAATAATTTAGGACTTAATGTTGTTTACAATACATGTGTCATGATGGAGACAGATAGGCGAAAATAATCATGTTTCGCCTCTGCCATCAATACTTATGTCATTTGTAACATAGTAATTTTCACATATTTCCATTTTTGATTTATTAATTTTAAATTTTTTAGTGATTTTTTTTATTTTGTATTTTTTCATTTTGTTTTTCACCTATTTTTTGCTTTGATATTATTTCATAAATTCCCATAATAAATAAGAATACGGCGAATAGCTTTTTTAAAATGTATGAGTTAATGTAAATTGATATATATGAGCCGATAAAACTTCCTATTAAACCACTTAATATTATGTTTAAAATAATGTTTAAGACTATGTTTCTTTGCTTTAAATGATATAATAGTGCGATGGAGGCTGTTGGGATAAATGATAGTAAATTAACACTTTGAGCCATGTGCTGCTCAATATTTGCAAAAATCGTCAAACTTGGGATTAAAATTGTTCCGCCACCAATACCCATGCCTCCGATGATACCAGATAAAAAACCTATTATAAATAATTTCATTGTGATATATTCCTTTCGATTTATTTGGTAAATAAAATTCTTATCGATGCAGCAATCATTATTATTCCAAATATTTTACGCAAGTACTTTATAGGCACTTTATTTAAAATAGATGCACCTAAAAGACCACCTACTACACTGCCCAAAGTGACATTTAAAGTTATCGGTAAATTGAATATGCCGCTTTTAATGTATATAATTGAGCTAAAAATTGTCAGTGGAAGAATTATCGATATTGCCGTTGCATGTGCTTTATGGTCTTCTATTCCAAGCAAAAAAACCATAAAGGGTACGATGATAGTTCCACCGCCAGCTCCAAATAGTCCATTCAGAAGTCCAGTCATAAAGCCAATAAGCATTAATTTAATTTGTTTGTTCATTTCATTAATATCACCTTAAACTTTTTTATAATATTATTCTTACATAATTGACATAAGATATGTATAGGTTTAAAATTTTTATGTGTTAATATTAATGGATACAATGATTTTTTGATGGATTTTTAAATTTACTTATAAGGCGTTTTTTGATAAAATAATTTTGGCACAAAGTAAAGGAGGTTTATTTTATGTCTGGACATTCAAAATGGGCTAATATAAAGCACAAAAAAGAAAAAATGGATGCACAGAAGGGGAAAATATTCACAAAACTTACTAAAGACATAATAATGGCGGCGAAAGAAGGCGGTGATCCTGAGACAAATAGCAAATTAAGGGATGCTATAGAAAAGGCGAAAGCTAATAATCTTCCAAACGAAAACATACAGAGGGCTATAAAGAAAGGTACCGGCGAGTTAAGCGGTGGGAATCTTGAAGAAGTTGTTTATGAAGGTTATGGACCTGCAGGTTCTGCGATAATAGTGGAGGCTTTGACAGACAACAAGAATAGGACTGCTGGTGATATAAGGCATATATTTGATAGAAGCGGTGGAAGCTTAGGTTCAACTGGATGTGTTGCTTGGATGTTTGATAAAAAAGGCCTTATAACGATTGAAAAGAACGACAATATTGATGAGGATGAATTGGCTATGCTTGCAATAGATGCAGGAGCTGATGACTTTTCGTCTGATGGGGATGAATATGAGATTTTGACGGACCCTTCCAACTTTCAAGCTGTTAAAGATGCAATAAATAAGGCGGGATATGTCATGTCTTCTGCTGAAATAACAATGATTCCGCAAAATACGGTAAAACTTTCTGATAGCGATTATGAAAAATTTGAAAAATTCATAGAAAGACTGGAAGAAAACGACGATGTGCAAGAAGTATATCATAACGTCGATATGCCAGATGAAGAGGAGTAGAAGAAATGATTACATTTCTTCTATCTCCTTTTTTTCTTTTTCTGTCAGTATTTTTTCCAAATCTAAGTTTATAATCAAGCGTTCGTCATAGCTTACTACTGATTCTATGTATTCTTTCCCTATTCCTGCTATGATATCTGGTGCTTCTTTTATAGATTCAGCTTCTACATGCAATACTTCTGTTACAAAGTCAACGATAAATCCTACGGATTTTTCATTGATTTTGATGATTATTATTCTTGTATTATCATCGTATTCTGTAAGTTTCATATTCAATCTTTTCTTAAGATCTATGATAGGTATTACAGTACCTCTTAGATTGATTATACCTTCCACAAAATTTGGTACATCCGGTACTTTTGTTATTGACTGCATCCGGATTATTTCTAATACATCCATTATATCTACGCAAAATTCCTCATCATTTAATTTGAATATAACAATTTGATTTAGCATATTAAACCAACTCCTTTCAATTGATAATATTCGATATAATTTTACAAAATCCTTCAAAAAAATTGAGTATAAAAAAATTTTTATTGGTTATAATTACAAAAAAGCTAAATTGTTATGGTGAAGGTAGGTAATTATCGTATGAGATATTTTACAAGGAGAATTATTCCTGTTGTATTGATTTTTGTTGTAATAGTTTTTTTAGTAGGATACTTATATTATATTAGATACTACAATCATTCTTCGAGAATGCCACAATATACAAATACAAAGGTCAATAGCATTCTTACAAATAGTGGCGCTAATCCGAATGGAAAATTGATTTTCGAAACTTTGTATAAAGGAACTGGAGATTTAATAAAAGAAGAACAAAAAATAGGTGTTTCAATTGTTGGCAAAAGCAAAGATGAAATTGCAAAAATTTATAATGGA
>JASBVU010000274.1 GCA_029960905.1 Thermoanaerobacterium sp. | reverse complement strand
GTAAATATTGCAACTTTACTTCCGAATAATTGCTTTAACCCTTTTACATATCCGCTATTTTCGCTTTTTGCACCATAACCATATTCATTATGAGCATCAAAAATAAGGCTAACTGCAAGATTAGATTTTACTAATCCCGACAGCAACAATCTTGTTAAATAGGTTTTTCCTGTTCCAGCACGACCAAAAATACCTGTACTTCTTTCTACTAACTTTTTTAAATTAATGCAAATAGGTATATCCATTTCCGGTGGTGTACCGATATAAAAATTTTCTTCTGATGGTTCTCCGAAAACAGCGTATATATCTTCTTTATCTGCATCTAATGCATATGAACCGTAAGAAGGTATCGATTTTACAGTCAGAGGATTTTGGCTTTCATCTATTTGGATCATAGGTGACAATGTAACGACACCGTATACCCCTGTACCTTCTATTATTTTCTCATCTATTTCGCTATCAAAATCTGTTCCACTGATCATTATTTGGGGATTAACAGCTTCATATTTTATGTCGGTTACCATGCACAAATATTTGTTTTTTTTACCCGTTACTACTATAAAGTTGCCAACCTTCACATCTTCTATAATGCTGTCTCCAATAAGCTTAACATCTAAGCCAGATGAAATTGAACCTCTAAAAATTTTTCCTTTCATATGTCACACATCCTTTTTATGGTTACATACCTGTCAAAATCATTCTTTAACAATCTTATCAGTTCTTTTCCAACTTCAATTAAATATGTTTTTTCGTTAGAATCATAAGAATATAAATTCCTTATCGCTGCCGCGATTAGCTCGTCTTCAATGCCTGTTTTGCTATTTAATATATACTTTATATAATTGAGATTTTCTCTTATACATTTTAGATCACTTTCATCACAAAGATATGTAAAAGCATGTATTTTAGCTGGTTTAGGTGGAATTAATCCAACATATCTGTCTTTTTTGTATCCAATTATTTGTACTTCAAAGTAGGTATGCATTAATTCAAAAATTTGCGGTTGCTGCATTTTCAACTCTTCTTCAGATAACCCAAATGCTACTGGTTTTCTAGTTTGGTCATCACTCATTGTAGAAACATTATAGACAATCCCATATATAGTTATATCGTTTGATGCTGTTTTTACAAAGCTTCCAAAGTCAGGACCATCATTTAATTTTATCGATTGACACAAAAATTTTTGTGTACTAGTTTCTATCACTTCACCTATGTGATTCATAAAATACTACTCCTTTTTCTTTGCGATTTATACGAACGAGATACTTTTAACCCATTCCTTATATATAAATTTGAAAGAATATTGTAGAATTGTTCCCTATCAGCGCCTGTGATAACAGCTTGTTCATGTGCTTCTGACAATGATATTGGATATCCATTTCCTTTTTTCGCTTGATCATAGCATATAAAATGAACTAAATCTAAATTTCTTCTATCGGTTGCAACCCAATATGGAATTTCTATTCGCGCAATTTCATGCCCCGTATTCAAATAGAAAAATGCAATCCTGTGTTGACCATAGTTTTCTAAAATGTGGGATGTGCTTAAAAATAATGGAGATCTTTCTCCTTCATTAAGTATTTTTAAAAACAGATCAGCATCATTTAACTTGTTTATGGCACTACAAGGCAGTTCCTTATCATTTTTTAAATATGGGCAATTGCTACAATTTACAGGATCCTGTGGGCATAATGATATACGCAACATATTTATAAAATCGTTGCTCTTAGGCGAACTTATATAACCCACAATAGGCGTATTAAATTTTTGCGCATGATCGAAAGTTGTAAGGACACTATCAATTACGTGCTGTTCATCAGGTTCTCCTTGTACCATCCATTCTATCAATGTTCCATCAATGAATGCCATCTTATTTTCGCTTTCTACTTTTGATATACATTCAGAAACTTTTTTATACTCCATTATTGTTCTCTTAAATGTTATATCTTTAGGATTAACTAAAGTTTTAACACCTGCATATTCCTTAAATAAATCTTCTTCTTTAAAATACAAATACGGTTCAGATTTTAACTCTGCACTTGAATTTTCGCCATATGTAAATATCACAAACCCTATATTTATTAAATAACACAATCTAATTTCATGTCTATCAGGCATAATTTGTGAACCATCCACTGCGATCACACTGTAGTCATTTATTGTATTGCTAATTTGGTTTGTGCCATTTAAGCTTTCAAGTGGGATTGCAGTTAGCCAAGATGTTTTACTGGATTTTATCTTTTTTACGAGCTCATTTTCAACGTTTTTAGCCTTGTTAAATTCATTAATGGCATTCATTAAATCTTTTGTTATGTCATTAAACATGCTTTTTTCGCTATCAATTAATGCATTAAGTAAGGGAACTAATTTAGAATTATTTAACAATTTATTAAACCTCCTCATTTGAGAGGGCTTTATTTATATCTTCGATTTTAAATCCCTTTCTGTACAGATAATTTTTAATTTTTAATTTATCATCCGTAGAAATACTTTTTTTATTAATTAATTTTTGAATTACATCTAATTCATTATTATATAGTTCACAAAGTTTAAGCTCAATCACGGAAGGTTCGATTCCCTTTCTAATAAGTTCATTATAAATTCTGTACTTACTGAAAAGGCGTTCTTTCTTTTCTTTTACATATATTTCTGCGTAATATTCATCATCTATGTAGTGCAAATCTACAAGCTTATTTATTACATCATCAATTATAGAGCTACTGTATCCTTTCAAACGAAGCTTTTCATAAATTTCTTTTTTTGTTTTCATAGTGTAAGACAAAATTCTAATTGCATCGTTATATGCGTTTTTAAACGTCACGTAGTTTACATAATAATTATATTGTTCTATATCAATTTCAACGCCGTTTTCTAACTTAAACATTTCTTTTTCTTCGTAAAAAATTGAAAAAGCATATTTGTCATCTATATAAACGTTGAATCGCATATTATCATTTTTCTGTTTTTCTATGCCTGTTATCTTCATCCAATCACCTTTTATAGAAAAATAACCCTCTACAGGGTTACTAATCTTGCTCGACTTCATCATCAATAATAGATTTTTTTGTTGTCACTAAAAGATTGAAATTTTCTCTTATTTTGTTTTCTATCTCGTCAGCAATTGCCTTGTTTTCTTTTAAATATTGTTTTGCATTTTCTCTGCCTTGTCCAAGCCTTATGTCGCCATAAGAATACCATGCACCACTTTTGTCAATTATATCGATGCTTGCTGCTAAATCTAAAATGCTTCCCTCTCTCGATATACCTTCTCCATACATAATATCAAATTCTGCCTGTTTAAAAGGTGGTGCAACCTTATTTTTTACAACTTTCACCCGTGTTCTGTTTCCTACAATATCATTGCCTTGTTTTATACCATCCACTTTCCTAACATCTAGACGAATTGTAGAATAAAATTTTAATGCCCTTCCGCCAGGAGTCGTTTCTGGATTTCCAAACATTACACCAACTTTTTCTCTCAACTGATTTATAAACACAGCTACAGACTTCGTTTTGCTTATAACACCAGATAACTTTCTCAAAGCCTGTGACATAAGCCTTGCTTGAAGTCCAACATGCGCATCGCCCATGTCACCATCTATTTCTGCTTTTGGAACGA
>JASBVU010000273.1 GCA_029960905.1 Thermoanaerobacterium sp. | reverse complement strand
CTTTTATCCTTTTATAAGATTTAAGTCTTTAAAATTAAACGATATTTTTTCTTTATGTATTCAGATAATCCCTTTGATATTATTAATAAATGGCTTTAGATTTAAACATATTTCTGCTTTTAAAGCGAAATGTGTACTTCCCATAAATTTTTGTTGAGTATGTTAATGTTTTTTCATTTAGGAGGTTCTAATAGTTGGAATTAAAAAGAAGACTGTTAAAAGTTGTCGGAATAGTATTTATCATCATTGGTTTATTTTGCATTATTGTAATCATTAAATCTATTGTATCTATGGATATAGAGCTTTTTGCAAATATATCTAATATAATAGATGTAATTGCTACTTTATTGTTTTTGTATGTGGGATATATATTTTTAAGATATAGCTGATAGACAAAGACTTAAAAGAAAACTTTAAGTCAGTACATTTTATTATCCAAGTTAAAAACAAAAAAAGCAGGTTAGTTACCTGCCTTTTTTATACTTGCCAAGCCCATGATTATGAGTGAGACTATTACGATGCTGCCGCCAGGCGAGAGATTGAGATAGAAGGAGAGGATTATTCCGACGAATACAGATATAAAGGAAAACAGTATAGCATAAAAAATGGTCTGTCTAAAGTTTTTGGCTATTTTAAGGCTGGCTGCTGCTGGTATCACCATCAATGCTGATACGAGTAAAGCTCCCACTATTCTCATGGACACTGCTACAGTTATAGCTACGATCATGGTAAATATTATATTTACCATGTTGACGGGAATTCCCGATATTAAAGCAGCTTCTTCATCAAATGTAATGTACAAAAGTTCTTTGTAGAAGATGTAAATTACGGCTATTATAGCAATGCTTAGTATGAAGGAAATCAAAACGTCGGTGTTGTTTATGGATATAATGCTGCCAAAGAGGTAATTCATTATGTTTGCTGGGCTTCCGCTGGAGAGGCTTAGAAGTATTACTGCGATTGCCATTCCTGCAGACATGACAACTGCAATAGATATTTCCGAATATCTAAAGTACGATTTTCTCAAGCGTTCAATACCAAAAGATGATATTATAACGAAGATTATAGAGCCGATTGTTGGATTTATACCTATGAGAAATCCTGCTGCTACGCCTGCCAGTGCTACGTGAGATAATGTATCACCCATCTGCGATAGCCTTCTTAATACTAAGAAGCTTCCGACCAATGGCGCTATTACTGATATAAATCCGCCTGCTAAAAATGCCCTGATCATAAAATCGTATGTAAAAATATTAAGCATTATAACACCTCAATCTAAAGTCGATTATTGATATTTTCACTTTGGTGGTGGTGCATATCCAGTTTAACAGGATAACCGTATATTTCTGCCAATTCTTTTTTTGAAAAGTCCAGTGTGTCGCATCTGTCATATAGTCTGCCGTTTCCCATGCATACGATTCTGGAAACTTTGTCGGATATGGCCCATACATCATGAGTGACCATTATAATCGTTATTTTGTTTTCTTTATTTAAAGTATCTAATATTTTGTAAAGCGTATCTTCTGACTTTGCATCTATGCCTGTCGTCGGTTCATCTAAAAATAAAATCTTAGGATCGCTGACAAGCGCTCTTGCTATAAATACCCTTTGCTGCTGGCCTCCGGACAAATTGCCGATAAGCCTGTCCTTGTAATCAATCATATCGACAATTTTTAAAGCGTTATTTACGATTTCCCAGTCGCCTTTGGAAAGCTTTTTAAATAGTCCCAATTTTCCATAAAGCCCCATTGAGACGACTTCTTTTACACTTGCCGGAAATGAAGCGTTGAATGAATAAGACTTTTGAGGGACATATCCGATCATAGATCTATTTTTTACGTCTTTTACATTTATCCCATTTATAAGGACTTCGCCGGATGAAGGCGTAAGATCTCCTATCATGATCTTTACAAGTGTGCTTTTGCCTGAGCCGTTAGGACCGATAAGGCCAACAAATTCGCCATCATCAATGGTTAGATTTATATTATTTAAAACTTTCTTGTCATTGTATGAAAAGCTGACATTTTTAAGTTCAACAATTTTACTCATATAAAAATCCCTTTCATTGATCTAATTTAAAGCTTTCTGAAGGTTGTCTAAATTTTGCCTCATCAATGAGATATAATCGTATCCTTTATTCATCTCGTCTTTAGTAAGCCCTTCAATAGTATTTAGCGGTAATACCTTTGCACCTGTTTCGCTGGCAATCGATTGGATCGGCTTAGGTGATGTCAATGGCTCTGTAAAGATGTACTTGATGTTTTCCCTTTTTATAAGTTGTATGACTTCAGCAACTTTAGCAGGACTTGCTTCGGCTTCCTCACTCATACCGACAATAGATACTTGGTTTAAGCCGTAATCTCTCGCTACGTAGTCAAAGGCACTGTGATAGACTATAAACGTCTTTGTCTTCGTATTTTTAAGTTTTTCAGTGTATTCACTGTCTAACTGCTTTAATGTATTTGCCAAAGTTTTATAGTTATCTTCGTAATATTTTGCATTTTTGTTGTCAGCATTTACTAAAGCATCTTTGATATTTTTCGCCAATATCTGTGCTTCTTTTGGAGACAACCATACATGCGGATTTACAGCATTTCCAACTTTTATCGCATTAATACCATTTGATACATTTACAAATCTAGGTCCTGATACAGATGATTCTACTTTGCTTATCCATGAATCCATGCCAAGCCCTAAATATACAACGAGAGAAGCTCCTTCTATGTCTGCTATCTGTTTTGTTGTAGGTTCCCAGTCGTGTGGCTCCACGCCTGGTGGTATTATGTCCTGAACTGTAGCTTTATCACCAGCAATTTTTTTTGTAAGATCGTACAAAGGATAAAAAGTCGCATATACAGCCAACTTGCTAGGTTTTTTCGAAATCTTTGTGTTACAGGACGTTAAGCCAAACACAATCAAAATCGCTAAGAAAATCGAAATAAGTCGTTTCATTTATAATCCTCCTCGTGATTTTTGCAATTTTTGCAGTATCCAGTGATCTCGATTTTGTGGTCTACAACTTCAAAACCATCCAACTTGTTTCTACAAAGATCTATAGGGCATATATCCAGTTCGAAGATTTTGCCGCATTTTAGACATTTCATAATGTGTTCATGCATGTCTTTATGAATTTCATACATAATATTGTTGCCTATAGTTGCTTCACTTAATACATTTATATCTTTTAGAAGGCTTAAATTTCTGTAGACAGTGTCTAAACTTACTTGCGGAAATGAGCTTTTTACTTTTTCGTAGATTTCCCTTACAGATAAGTAACCATTGGAATTTAGCATTATGTTTATGATAAGCTCTCTTTGAGGAGTTATCTTAAAGTTGTTGGATTTTATGGTTTTTAAAATATCTTCCTTCGTCATAATTTCTCATTCCTTCTAAATAAGAATATCTTACTATTTAGGATTATATAATTATTTGCTTTCTTTGTCAAGAAATTTTAATTGTTTTTTAATCTCCATCTAATTTTATTTTAAGAATTGGAGTTTAAAATCTTAAGATGAGGTGATGAAAATGAATTACGCTATTTTTCAAATTATCAATGGATTTGCAGGTCATCATAGTATATTAGATAGAGTGATGATATTTATTGCTTTGTATTCTCCTAT
>JASBVU010000272.1 GCA_029960905.1 Thermoanaerobacterium sp. | reverse complement strand
TGGAGGTTTATTGGATTTATACGAATATATGGAATATGAAAATGCTTTAGAGTATATTGATAGACTAATAAATACGGCTATTGCAAATTTTAAAAGAGATATAAAGCGAGATGGAATACAAGATGAAGAGTTAGTACAGTATGGTATGATTGAATGGTATACGTTACCTGAAAATTTATATAGAGCATATGAATTAACAGAAAATACAAAATATAGAGAATTTGCAGAAGAATGGGAATATGATTTTTATTGGAATAAATTGTTGGATAAAGATATTAAAAACATTGGAGCTCGGCATGCATATAGCCATGTCAATACTCTAAGTAGTGCTGCACGAGCTTATAAAGTAAAAGGAGATAGAAAGTATCTAAAAATTATTGAAAATGCATATAATGAGATTGTGTCCAATCATATTTTTGCAACTGGTGGATATGGACCCGCAGAGAGTATATTTGTTGATAATGAAGGTTATCTTGGTGATTCGTTAAAGTCTACGTGGGATGAAACATTAGAAGATCCTACGTATATTAATTTTGCTGGTCGTAGAGTAACAAGAAGTGATACATGGGGAAGTTGCGAAGTATCCTGTTGTGCGTGGGCAGTATTTAAATTATGTAATTATTTATTAAAATTTACAGGAAATGCAAAATACGGAGATTGGGTCGAAAAAATGCTATATAATGGAACTGGAGCGCAGCTTCCTTTAGGTCCAAATGGTAAAATTATGTATTATGCAAATTATTTTATCGATGGAGCTGTAAAATCTATTGAGGATAGAAGATTACAACCGGGAGGGTATGGTTTTACTTGGCAATGTTGTACAGGTACTTTTCCCAACGATGTAGCAGAATACTATAATATGCTATATTACTACGATGAAGACAGTATCTATGTAAGTCAATATTTGCCATCCAAATTAATGTGGAGTAAAAACGGTAATAAAATAGAAATTGAAAATTTTTCACACTATCCTGAAGAGGAATGTGTAAAATTTTTAATAAAAACCGACAAAAATATAGAGTTCAATTTTAAATTTAGGATTCCGTCGTGGTTAAAAAAGGAGTTAAAAGTAAAAATAAATGGAGAAGATATTAATGTTAATGTGAAACCCAATGAATGGGGAATAATAAAGAAGGTATGGAATAATAATGATATAATAACTATTGAAATGCCATTTGATCTATATTTTAGGCCAGTTGATAAAAAGAACTCTGATATTGCAGCATTGTGTTACGGTCCTCTTGTTTTAGTAACGAATGAAATGACTGAATTTATTGGTGATATGGAGAATCCTTCAAAGTGGATACATCCTGTAGAAGGCAAAAGAATGGTTTTTAGAACTGATAAAGGGCATGTTGCGGGATATGATTTTTTAACAAGGGTATTTGTACCATTCTATAAAATAGGTCCAATGCAATGGTATTTTATGTATAATCGTATTAGAGAGAATTAGAAATTAAAATGTTAAATTTAATGCTGGTACAATGGTATTTCAATATTATCTAGCTGTACTTAAGAAATTTAATAATATACAACAATAATTTTAGAAAGGATGGGACTACTCTTATGAAGAAAGCGACATATCACATTGAAAAAGATTTTAAAATATCTGAAGTAGACAGACGCTTGTATAGTTCTTTTATTGAACATCTTGGTCGTGCTGTATATACAGGCATATATGAGAAGGATCACGAAACTGCTGACGAACAGGGTTTTAGAAGAGATGTAATAGAACTTGTAAAAGAGTTAAATATCGCCCTCGTTCGTTATCCTGGAGGTAATTTTGTTTCGGGATATAATTGGACCGATGGTATAGGGCCGGTTGAAAATCGTCCGCGTAGGCTGGATTTGGCTTGGCGGTCAATAGAAACAAATGAAATTGGCATAGATGAATTTGTAGACTGGGCAAAGAAAGCAAATACGCAGGTGATGCTTGCTGTAAATTTAGGTACAGGCACGCCACAGGAAGCTGGTTATCTG
The DNA here is from genome assembly GCA_029960905.1 of Thermoanaerobacterium sp. Lineage (GTDB taxonomy): Bacteria > Bacillota > Thermoanaerobacteria > Thermoanaerobacterales > Thermoanaerobacteraceae > Thermoanaerobacterium. Next base: position 1,642 of record JASBVU010000272.1, on the reverse strand, counting down.
GTTGAGTACTGTAATCATCCATCAGGTACGTACTGGAGCGATATGCGTATAAAGAACGGGCATAAGGAGCCACATGGGATAAAGGTGTGGTGTTTAGGAAACGAGATGGATGGGCCATGGCAGATATGTCATCTTGAGGCGCATGAATACGGGCGTAAGGCCCTTGAAGCTGCCAAGATAATGAAATGGGTTGACCCCACAATTGAATTGGTGGCATGTGGAAGTTCATCGTCCAATATGCCGACGTTTCCAGAATGGGATAGAATTGTGCTGGAGCATTTGTATGACCATGTGGACTATATTTCTCTTCATCGGTATTACCAAAATTATGGTGATGATGTAGATTTTCTTGCTTCGTTTGTTGATATGGATATGTTTATCAAAACCATATGTGCTACGGCAGATTATGTAAAAGCGTTAAAACGTAGCAAGAAGACTATGATGTTGTCATTTGATGAGTGGAATATATGGTATCAGACCAATGTGAAGTTAAAAGAGTGGGAGATTGCTCCTGAAATTCTAGAAGATAGATATAGCTTATTGGATGCTTTGGCTTTCAGCGGACTTGCATGTACTCTGCTTAATAATGCTGATAGGGTAAAGATTGCTTGCCTCGCTCAATTAGTTAATGTTATAGCACCGATCTTGACACAGAAAGGCGGAGGAGTGATAAGGCAGACGATATATTATCCCTTTAGAGATGTTTCCACTTATGGACGGGGAATAGCATTAAAGCCTGTGATAAAGGCGCCCGTTATAGAAACGAAGAGCTACGGAGAGGTACCCACTATTTGTTCAGCAGTAACATATGATGAGGAAAGCGGGTTTATAACGGTATTTGCTTTAAATATAGATAGCGAGCCAGTAGAAGTAAATTTTGACGTGCGTTCTTTTGGTAAAGTTGAGCTTAAAGAACATATAGTATTAGATGGCGATGATTTAAACGCAATAAATACTTTTGAGGATCCGTATAGGGTATGTCCGCGTAAGGAAAGAGTTAAAGAAGGTATGTATGATACATTTGATATAATATTGCCAAAGTTGTCGTGGAATGTAATTAGAATGAAGAATGTTATGTGATGTAATTGATGTTTTATATAATTTTGCATATATTGTTATAGATATTATTAAATGTGGATATACGGAGAACGGGTTAATAAAGCTGACCTGTTCTCCGTTTGATATTAAAAATGGTCATTAACTGTTTGTTGGTATTTATTGCACATACTGCTGCATTGGTGTTGTAGTGGATAAATTGTATCATGTATGTTTTTAAAATTATGTACATAAGGTGTCGAGGACAAAAATCAAATGGAATTACGCTCGGATTTATTCAATCAAAGAGGAGATAGGAGGTTATAAAACCCTATGGAATCGAGCGTGATATTTGATGCTTTAAATACGTTTAGACTAAATAAAAAATCCACGGGATTTTTATATGGATTAAGTGAGCCCAATGTTCCGAGTGTTGATTTGATAAAAGGCATAGCACCTAATTTTGTTGTTCAAAAAGCGTTGGGTGGTATGCAGCATCCAACGGGTGATGTAATACGACTATCATCGGTTTGCGAGGCTGTAGGGATTGAACATATTCAGGTATATTTACAGGATATGTATTTGGAATGGCCTTATGAGGAGAAAG
>JASBVU010000271.1 GCA_029960905.1 Thermoanaerobacterium sp. | reverse complement strand
CAAGATAGAGAAAAACAAAAAAGTGTACTACGCCTATTCCGATAAAGAGCTTGACAATATTTTAAAAGAGATCGGAAGAGAAAATTACAATGTGCAGAGGTACAAAGGTTTAGGAGAAATGGATGCGGAGCAGCTTTGGGATACTACGATGGATCCTGAAAAAAGGACTATGCTGAAAGTAAGCCTTGATGATGCTATTGCAGCCGATGAAATATTTACAATTTTGATGGGCGACAAAGTAGAGCCAAGGCGTGAATTTATAGAAAAATACGCTAAAACCGTTAGAAATCTTGATATATAGGCAGGTGATTTAAGTGAGCGATAACACAAATAATGAAGAATTGAGAGTAATACCAGTAGATGTAGAAGATGAGATGAAAAAATCTTTTATAGATTATGCCATGAGCGTCATCGTAAGCAGGGCCTTGCCTGATGTAAGAGATGGCTTAAAGCCTGTTCACAGGAGAATTCTTTATGCCATGAATGGCCTTGGTCTTACGCCTGACAAGCCCTACAAGAAAAGCGTAACTGTCGTAGGAGAAGTATTGGGGAAATACCATCCACACGGTGATGTAGCAGTTTACGACGCTATGGTTAGAATGGCACAGGATTTTTCCATGAGAGAGACATTGGTTGACGGGCATGGCAACTTTGGAAGCATCGATGGAGATCCAGCCGCTGCCATGAGGTACACAGAGGCAAGGTTATCGAAAATAGCTTTGGAAATGCTTACTGACATAAATAAAGAGACTGTTGACTTTGTGCCAAACTTCGATGAAAACTACAAAGAACCTGTAGTGCTTCCATCCAGGTTTCCAAATTTATTAGTAAATGGCTCACAAGGAATAGCCGTTGGAATGGCTACTAATATTCCGCCTCACAATTTAGGTGAGGTAATAGACGGCATAATTGCATATATAGACAATCCTTATATAACTGCAGATGAGCTTATGAAGTACATCAAAGGTCCTGACTTTCCTACTGGTGGTCTTATCGTCGGAAAGGATGGCATTAAAGAGACCTATGAGACAGGCAGAGGGAAAATAATAGTAAGAGCAAAGGCAGAGATAGAAGAACACAATGGCAGAAGTCGCATAGTTGTTACAGAATTGCCTTATATGGTCATAAAATCAAAGCTGGTTGAAAAGATAGCAGAGCTTGTAAGGGACAAGCATATAGAAGGCATTTCTGATTTAAGAGATGAATCAGACAGAAATGGCATGAGAATTGTCATTGAATTAAAGAGAGATGTAAATCCAAAAGTCGTTTTGAATAAGTTGTACATGCATACACAGATGCAGCAGACATTTGGAGCTATTATGCTGGCACTTGTAGATGGGGCTCCAAAGATACTTTCATTAAATCAGATTATTGAAAAGTACGTGGATCATCAATTTGACGTCATTACAAGGAGGACAAAGTTTGATCTTCAAAAAGCCGAAGAAAGGGCACATATTTTAGAAGGCTTGAAGATTGCCCTCGACCATATTGACGAAGTCATAAATGTGATACGAAGCTCCAAAACAGAGCCTATAGCAAAGAAGAATTTGATGGATAAGTTTGGCCTCAGCGATAGGCAAGCACAGGCCATCGTTGACATGAGGTTAGGACGCCTTACAGGATTAGAAAGACAGAAGATAGAAGATGAATTAAACGATCTTTACAAAAAAATAAAAGAGCTAAAAAGCATACTATCAGACGAAAAAAAGGTGCTGGAGATAATAAAAAAAGAGCTTAAAGATGTAAAAGATAAATATTCATCAGACAGAAAGACACACATTGTGGCAAAAGAAGATGAAGTTGATATTGAAGATTTAGTTCAACTGGAAGATGCTGTTGTAACCATGACACACTTTGGTTACATAAAGAGAATGCCTCTTGATGCGTATAAATCGCAGAAGCGTGGCGGAAAGGGCATATCTGGCATATCTACAAGGGAAGATGACTTTGTGGAAAATGTATTTACGACTACAACACATGATAGGCTTTTGTTTTTCACAAACAAAGGTAAGGTGTACAGCTTAAGGACGATAGATATACCTGAGTCAGGAAGGCAAGCCAAAGGAACAGCCATAATAAATCTCATTCAGATAGATCAGGATGAAAAAGTAAATGCTGTGATACCAATAAAGAAATCTCACAATGCTAAGTACGTCGTAATGTGCACGAAAAATGGAATAATCAAAAAGACTGAAATCGACGATTTCCCGAAGATAAAGAAAAGTGGCAATACAGCCATAAAGCTTGACGACGGAGATGAACTTATAAACGTCATGCTTACAGATGGCGATAGGGAAATCATCATAGGTACAGCCAATGGCTTTTGCATAAGGTTCCATGAGGACAATTTAAGGCCAATGGGCAGACAGGCGAGAGGTGTAATAGCAGTTACACTCAGAGATGATGATTATGTTGTTGAGATGGATCTAGTCGATAGAGATAGAGACATATTAGTCGTTACAGAAAATGGATATGGAAAAAGAAGCGATGCCGATGAATACAGATTGCAGACAAGGGCTGGAAAAGGAATAATAGCTGCAAAAATAACGAAAAAAACTGGAAAATTGGTTTCTATAATGTCTGTAAGTGAAAAAGACGAGCTTATGATAATCTCAGCTAATGGAATCCTCATAAGAACAAAAATCGCCGATATATCAAAGATGCACAGGGATACTACAGGTGTGATGTTGATGAAGCTTGATGAAGGGGATAGAGTTGTTTCAACTGCAAGAATAGCAAATGATGAAGAATAAATTGTTAAAATTTATTTTAACAAAAGAAGGATTTTTGAGATAGATGTCGAATATATATATAGGTAAATTGTTAAAAATTTTTCTAAAAGGAGAGGTTACCATGAAAAAATCATTGGCTATTGGGCTTACCACGGCATTTATTGCAGTAAGCTTGGTTGGTTGTGGTTCAAATAGTTCCAGTACATCTTCAAACACATCAGGATCATCTGGTGCATACAAAGATGGCACTTACAAAGCAGAACAAGCATCATTCGATGCACATGGGTACAAAGGACAGATTGAGATTACTGTAAAAGACGGTAAAATTTCAAGCGTTGTGTACAACGAGGTAGATAAAAACGGCAAGTTCAAGAGAGACAATGCTGACTATGCATCAAAGATGAAAGCTAAAAACAACATAACACCGAAAGAAGTTGATGAAAAACTTCAACAAGAATTGATAGATAGCCAAGATACGTCAAAAGTTGATACTGTAGCAGGTGCTACAGAGTCATCAAAGACGTTTGTAGAATTAGCAAATCAAGCATTAAAGGATGCTAAGAATTAAAAAGTCCCTCCATTTTGGAGGGTTTTTTTATGGATCTATTTTCAATATTCCTAATGCTTTTTCAATGTCTATTATGTGGTTTTCTTCTTCTAAAGCTATATTTCTAAGTTTTTGTCCTACGTCAAACAACCCTAAATTTTCCGCTTGTGATATCCTTTGATTGTACCCATTCAATGCGTCGTACTCATAATTTAAATCTTGATATAGCATTTCTCTATTGTCAAGAGAAGTTTGCCTCGGGTAAACTTCTACAGTAGGAATTCCGCCAAGGTATTGTATAATATCTGTCAATATTACTGCATGTTCATGTTCATCTTTTGCGTGTTC
>JASBVU010000270.1 GCA_029960905.1 Thermoanaerobacterium sp. | reverse complement strand
AAGCAAATTTATCTGCGTAGTTTTTCCACTTCCGTCTATACCTTCAAACGTGATCAATTTTCCTTTGTACATTATTTACACACCCGTATTTTTAAATTATCAATGCCAATAATCTTTATACCTATATTATATAGTAATTTTATATATTGTACCATATCTTTTTTTATGAGTTCACCAGGACATAAAAGCGGAACACCCGGCGGATATGGAATGACATAATCAAGCGAAACCATGCCTACAGCATCGTCTATGCTTACCCGCCCATATTCCTTATTTACAGCATCTTTTGGCTTCATAGCCATCTCAGGAATATCTGGATAACCATTGGCGTCAAGAGAGCTTAATTTCTCATGTCTTTTGTATTTTAAAAGCCCTTTGATAGACTCTATTAGCTTGCCGAAGGATGTCTCATCATCAGCTACGGTCATTATAGCAAGTACATTTCTATAATCAGACATCTCCATCTGAATGTTGAATTTTTCTCGCAGTATAATTTCCGCCACACTTCCAGACATGCCCAGACCACTTACATTGATGGTAAGCTTTGTAGCATCGTAATCGTAGATTCCGTACTTGCCAATGACGTCATCGCCAATACACCTTACACCGTCTATTTCGTTAATAATACCCCTTGCATTTGCTGATAGATTAATACATCTATCAAGCATTGCTTTTCCTTCACTCTCCATAAAATCTCTGGCCAAATCAATGGATGTCATTAAGATATAAGAAGGAGATGTTGATTGATAAAGACTTAAGTAAAACCTTAATTTATCAATGTCTATCCTGTCTGTATTTACGTGCAAAATTGAGCTTTGCGTAAATGCAGGCAAAGTCTTGTGAATACTTTCTATCACAATATCTGCACCAGCTTTAGATGCTGATAATGGCAATCTATCAGAAAATGCAAAATGCGCCCCATGTGCCTCATCTACTATCAATATCTTGCCGTATTTATGAACCAAATCTACTACTTTATTTATATCAACGCAAAAGCCGTAATAATTAGGATATGTAATGACAACCGCTTTAATATCTTTATATTCTTTTAAAAGTTTTTCCAGCTCATCTATTGATATCCCCATAGCTATGGCATCTTCATAGTCTATAATCGGCTTTAAATAAATTGGTATAGCTCCCGTAAGTATCAATCCATTATAGACAGATTTGTGAGAATTTCTTTGAACAACTACCATATCACCATCATTCAAAACTGCCGACATTGCTGCATATATCCCACACGTAGTTCCATTGACGAGAAAAAAAGATGATTTGGCTCCAAATGCTTTTGCTGCAAGTCTTTCCGCTTCTAAAATAGGTCCATGCGGATCATGAAGATTATCTGTCCCAGGAACTTCCGTCAAATCTATTTTAGCAATGTTTTCGATGTATTTCCGGGAAATAATTTTTCCTTCTTTATGTCCCGGCATGTGGTATGGTATTGTACCGTCTTTAACATATTTAAGTAATGCTTCATACAACGGCGCCGACAATTTTATCACCTTTTCACGTATTATACATATATAATACCATACACCCCTAATTATTGCCATAAAAATATGAGGACATATTTTTAGCAGTCCTCATATTCAAAGTCTTTTGTGTAGTTGTGCCAGATATCTATCATCTTTTTTCTGTAATATTCGTACTTTGCGTCATCTGGAGATATGTGAGCGATTATTTTCTGGCAGTCATTGCATAAAAATTCTCCCAATACATCGATACCGTCTGTCTTTTCATGATTGCATATAAAGCATTTTTTAGTTTTTAACATGCTTTCCATATGCTACACCATCTTTCATAATATTCTAATATAATTATTTCCATGACAACCATTATCTATACGCTTTCTTATTAACATTATATTATTTTAAGAATAAAAAAAGGCAGGTCTAAGCACATTTTGCACCAAGCCCTGCATGTATTTTTTTATGAATCAAATTACGATAAATCTCTATGTCTGAAGCATGATGTTATATGGTCATTTACAATACCAGTCGCTTGCATATGTGAATATATTATGGTTGAACCCACAAATTTAAATCCTCTTTTTTTAAGATCACTGCTTATTTTATCAGATAATGGAGTTTTAGCAGGTATCTCATCAATGCTTTCCCAATAATTTATGATAGGCTTTCCATCAGTGAAGCTCCAAATATATGTGTCAAAACTGCCAAATTCCCTTTGAATTTCTAAAAAAGCTTTAGCATTTGCTATAGATGACTCTATTTTCCGTCTATTGCGAATAATGCCAACGTCATTTAAAAGCTCATGCACTTTTTTCTCATCAAAAAGTGAAACTTTTTGTGGATCAAATCCGCTATATGCCTTTCTGTAATTATCCCTTTTCTTAAGTATTGTAAGCCAGTTTAGTCCCGCCTGAGCCGATTCCAATACCAAAAATTCAAAGTGAACTCTGTCGTCATGAACTGGCACTCCCCACTCTGTATCGTGATATTTTATGTATATTTCATCTTTGAGACACCAAGGACATCTATCCATTTTTTCCTCCTTATAGTACCAGCGATGCTGCACCTATAAGCCCCACATTTCCACCAAGCTTCGCCTTAACAACTCTGCAAATCCGCCTATTTGGCTTTAATGCCCTTTCATCAACTGTCTTCATCATTTTATCATATAAGACATCCCATTGGCTAGACAATCCGCCACCTATTATTATAAGTTCAGGGTTATAAAAGGCCATTATGTTTACAATCCCTATTCCCAAATAAAACGCTTCATTCTCAATAAGCTCTAAAGCCAATTTATCACCGGATTTTGCAGCATCAAAAATATTTTCTGCTTTTAAATCACCTAAAGGTATGTTTTTAAGAATAGTATCTCTTCCAGACTCAATATGTTTTTTTGCAAATTTAACTAATGACGTTCCAGAAGCATAAGACTCTAAACATCCGGGATTACCGCAATTGCACCATCTAGGCCCATCAAAGTTTATGGTGTGATGTCCAATCTCAGCAGCATTTGAATTTGCGCCATTGTACAATTTCCCATCAATTATCGCGCCACCACCGATACCTGTGCTTACAGTCATATAAACCATATTATTTATTCCCTGTCCAGCGCCAAATAAATGCTCAGCAAGTGCCGCAGCATTAGCATCGTTGTTAAGTTTTATCTCTGTATCAAAATCTCCTTTTAATATGTCTACTAAAGGAATGTCAATCCACCCAGGTAGATTAGGAGGACACTCCACGACACCTCTATCCGCATTCAAAGGTCCTGGAGCACCTATCCCAATGCCTGTAATCTGACTAACATTTATATTCAACTTATTCAAAGATTCTATTATGCTTTTCTTTATATTGTTTATAACGTGTTGAGGCCCTTTATCTGCCTCTGTAGGTACTTTTACATTGCACAAAATATTTCCATCAGCGTCCATAATGCCAGTATTTATCTTTGTACCACCAAGATCTACACCACAAGCAAACTTTTTCATAAACATTCCTCCTAAGCAAATTTAAATTTTATTCTACTTCTATATTCGTATAGGTTTTCTAACTTGTCAATATAAAAATCAAAAACTCCTATTTAAGGAGTTTTGCTTAGGGGGCTAATATATGAAATTTTTACCGGCAGCGACCTACTCTCCCGAGTAATCAGTACCATCGGCGCTGG
>JASBVU010000269.1 GCA_029960905.1 Thermoanaerobacterium sp. | reverse complement strand
GGAAAGCCTAAAAGAAAAGAAATATGAAGAGTATAAGTATCAATCGTTAATAGAGCAAAATTTAATAATCGATGAACAGATATCGTACAAAACAGCCAGGTCTACTTTAGGAGGTTAATCGATGGAAAAAGAAGAGTCCATAAACGAGAGAAAGCCATTGCGATTATTTATAGTTATATTCATTGCATTATTTGTAGTTTTATTAGTTGGTTTACTGTTTTATTTTAATATCGGTGGAATTAGCAATCATACTTTAAAATATTTAAGCAATGTACCTGTGTTAAAAGGCTTAATACAAGTTAAACCTAAAACTAATTACACAGATGAAATAAAAAAATTGAATCAAGAGCTTAGCATGAAGCAAAAAGAATTGCAAAGTGTTCAATCTGCCTTAAGCGATAAAGAAAGAACTATTGAAGAGTTGCAGTCACAACTTCAAAAACAGCAGGATGAGATAAACAATTTAAAAGCCCAGTCAAATGCGAAAAAGACTGATTTAAAAACTTTAGCTACATATTATGAAAGCATGGATCCTCAAAATGCTGCTAACATATTAAACCAAATAACGGACAACAACGTTTTAATAGGAATTTTAAGCAATATGAATAAAGATAATGCATCTAAAATACTTGAACAGTTAGATCCCAAGAAAGCAGCGGATATAACAAAGATACTTTATACAAATGCTTCTAGTTCGCCATAAAGAGGAGATGATAGAATGGTGCAGGTAATGAACATATTAAACGGTTCTGTAGAGGCAAAAAGTGATGGTAAAACATTAGACAAAAAAGTTTCAGATTTCAAAAACATTATCAAAGATATCAAAAGTAGCGCAAGCAAAAGCGACGAAAAAAGCATTGATGGAAATACGCCTTTCAATGCCAAACAGATATCAGATATGATAACCATGATTTTAAATTTAATAAACAGCAGTTTGCCTTTAAATGCCTCCATCAGCCAAAGTAATTTGCAGTCGATGAAAGAAAGCATATTAAATCAGTTAAACAATATAATTACAAGTCAAAATGAGGCTAAAATAAACTTAAAGAATTTGGTGGAAATTATTGCAAACACCTTGAATGATAAGTACAACTTAAATATTGACGCTAATAATGTCTTGAACGCATTGAAAAATATTGATTTAACTAAGGTCAAATCTGATGTCATTACATTAGATACTAACAGTACAGTTAAAGATGATAGTATAAATAAATCAAATCAGAGTTTAAGCAATGGTGATACAAAACAACAGTTGGCGACCATTGGTGGCAGTGAAAGTACAAAATCCAGCGCAAATGTGTATGATTCTAAGATGGTTGTCAATACAAGAGTAGAAACTAAAAATGGTAATTTATCACAAAATAAAAATCAAAGTCAAAATGATAATTTAAATGGAACCCAAAAAGATGTTAACTCTGAAATAAATAACAAGCTATTGTCTAAAAAATTAGATAATTTTTCTGAGCAAATAAATGACAACAAATTGATTGACGCAAAGGTTGACAATGTGGTTGCTTTTAATACTGCTCAAAACAAGCAGTTGACAGCGACTTTAGAGGAAAATATAGATTCTAAAAATGACATACAGACAAATGATATAATCAATCAAATAGTGAAAAATATCAATGTAACTAAAACAGATACTGAGTCAAACATAAAAATTCAGCTTAAACCAGATTTTTTAGGGAATTTGGAAATCAACATAAAATCTGTAAATGGTAGTTTAACAGCTAATATTTTAACTGACAATGAGAAAGTAAAACATCAAATTGAAGCAAATTTAAATGTACTTAATAGTCAGTTGGAATCAAAAGGCATAAAAATAGATAGCTTTAATGTATCTATCGATAGAAATATGCAATTCGCATCGCAGTACAACGGGCAAGAACACAGCAGCCAAAAATATAAAAGTTCTAACAATGGTAAAATACGCGTTAATTATGAAGATTATGATGATACAGAGTTTCAAAATCAAAGTTATGTAGCAGTAAATAGTGTATCTAATGATCATGTAGATGTAGTTGTTTGAAGGAGGTGATATGATGGCAATAAATACGAATTATGATAATAGCTATGCGAATACATACACTGATGGGACTAAAGTCACCAATCCGAATTCTGAGTTAGGTAAAGATCAATTTTTGCAATTGCTTGTTACTCAATTGGAGAACCAAGATCCTTTGAACCCGATGGATGACAAAGAGTTTATAACTCAAATGGCACAATTTTCAGCTTTAGAGCAAATGCAAAATTTAAATGAAAGCTTTAGTGCTGTTAAAGCTTATAGTTTATTAGGAAAGACGGTTACAGCAAGTGTAGATTCAAATGGTTCCAGTTCTACTGTCACTGGGAAAGTTGATTCAGTGAAATTTGATGGCAGTAACTGCTATTTAGAAATCAATGGAACTGATGTGTCGTTAGATTCTGTAACTTCTGTATCCAACTAATCTAAGATAGTTTTAAGGAGGAAAGATTATGTTAAGGTCGATGTATTCAGCAGTTTCAGGACTTAAAGCGAACCAAGCCGAGATGGATGTAATAGGCAACAATATTGCTAATGTAAATACCGTGGGTTTTAAAGCCAGTAGAATGACATTTAAAGAAATATTCAATCAAACAATAAAAGGTGCTTCGGCACCGCAAGACAATGGTGGAGGTACAAATCCTCAACAAATTGGATTAGGTGTTGCTATAGCGTCTATTGATACACTGTTTTCAAATGGTGGTTCACAGAGAACTGACAATCCAACAGATTTATCAATAGATGGTAATGGCTTTTTTATAGTGAACAACGGTGGTGCAAATTTATATACAAGAGCTGGGAATTTTTCTTTTGACTCAAATGGCGATCTTGTGACACCGGATGGTTATAAAGTAATGGGGTGGATATCTCAAGATGGAAAAACAGTAAATACAGATACTGGTAATTTATCTCCAATAAGCATTAAAAATTGGTCAAGTACGTCACCGGCCTCTACTAAAACGATCGAATTAGGTGGCAATCTAGATGCGGGTACAAGCATAGGAAGCTCAGTTAGCTATAATGTCACAATTTATGATTCGCAAGGTGGAAGCCATGTTGCAACTATTCAGTTTACAAAGCAAGATAATGCTGGAAATTGGAATGCTGCAATAACAAACTTTGATGGAAACGACTTGTCTACGCCTGTAACAATAGGGACAATTCAATTCGATTCAAATGGTGTAATACAGCAGCCTGCTCCACCCGCTTCTCCTGCGGGGATATTTACAGTAGGTGTATCGTCACTTCCAATGACAAATACGAATGCGACATTGGGGGATGGAACGAATATTACCGTAGATCTTTCTAAGCTTACCATGTATTCAAATCCGACAGACATAAGGGAATTAAGCAAAGATGGTAATTCTGCAGGTTCGATTGAAAGCATAAATATTGATCAGTACGGTGTTGTAAGTGGCATATACTCAAATGGCAGAACTCAAGTGATTGGGCAAATAGCACTGGCTGATTTCCAAAACACGCAAGGCTTGGAGAAGGTAGGAAATACAATGTTCATAAATACAGTCAACTCTGGAGATCCAATGATAGGTGCTGCAAATACTGGGACAAGGGGTACCATAAATCCAGGAACACTTGAAATGTCCAATGTAGATCTTG
>JASBVU010000268.1 GCA_029960905.1 Thermoanaerobacterium sp. | reverse complement strand
GAGTTTTTCGTCTCTGCCGTCTTATCCTTAAGTGACTTTATAGTCTCTATGCCGTTTTGACTTATTCTATTGGCATTGTTTGTAGATTCCTCAACAGCTTTAAAGTAGTTTGCAGATTCATCTATGTTTTGCCCCATCTTTTGAGCCATTTCTGCAGCATTTGAAGCATCTTTTGCCTGTTCTGAAGAGCCTTGTGCTATTTCTTCTACCGCTTTAGCTATCTGGCTAAAGGTATTATTTGCTTCATCTATTGATTCTGTAAACTTGCTTACTGTAGCTTCTGCATTCTTTGCAAATTCAGTGACATTCTTTATGATACCTTTAACCCTGTCTACCATCTGATTGTAACTTTCTATCAAAGAACCAATCTCATCATTGCGGCCTTTCGACACATTGGCATTAAAATTGCCATCTGAAAGCTTCTTAAACCCTTCTTTAAGCCTTGCTATAGGCTTCGTAATCGTAAATGATATGTATATTGAGAATAATACTGATAATAAAAACGATGCTGCCGCTACAAAAATAAATACACCGGCACTTTTGTCATCTAATACGTAGTGATATGTCCCTGCAAGAGGAATAAGCGCCACAACTATAAATGAAAGCATCAGTCTCCAAAATACACTTCTCATTCATATACCCCCTAACTTATATTGTTTCCCCTGTTTTGCAAAGTGCTTTAAGCTACCTGCCTAAAAACCTCATCAAATACACAAACAATTGGCCGCCTAAGTATATGCCTACGATTCCTGCTATGCCAGGAAGGACGTTTGGTGCAGGCAATGGCAGCTTCAAAAATGAAAAAATTATACCTACCAAAAAACCTGTAAATAATGCTAAAATCGACGCTTTCAATTTAACACCTCACTTACCATTATCGACATTACTTACTCAAACTTTAGAGCTTTTATATTATACCACAAAAATTATTTGGCTACACAACATTTAATTTTATCAAAAAGCATACGCCATCATCTGTATTAAATGCTTCTATTGTTCCATCATGCCATTCAATTATGGCTTTAGTTATGGCTAATCCTAATCCTGTCTCGCCTTCATCGCCTTTAAAAAATCTCTCAAACATGTTTTTAAGCTCTTCATCGGTAAATTTCCTTCCATCATTTTTTATCATTACCTCAGCATAATCTTTTCTCTTTAATATCTCTATTTCTATAGATGTTTTAGCATATCTTAAGCCATTGCTTAATATATTCATAAAAGCCTGCATAAGCTTTTTTCTGTCGCAGTTTATTGAAACATCATCGCCACTTAAGCTTATTTTTATGTCTTTCTTATTTAGCTGAGGCATTATCTTTTCTACGCATTCCTCAAAAATGTCCTTTACGTACTCCTTGTGCTTTTTTATGCCTTCTTGATGTGTTTCAATTTTTGTCAGGTACATCAAGTCGTTTACTATATCTCTTAATCTTTTGCTTTCATCTATGATTATATCAAGTGACTTAGGTATATCGTCTCTTTCTATGACGCCATCTTTTATGCCTTCTGCATAACCTTGTATGGACATAAGAGGCGTCTTTAGCTCATGTGAAGCATTTTGCAAAAATCGCCTCTGGGATGTGTAATAATTCCTAAGCTCTACAGACATATCGTTAAATGCGTCTGCCAAAAGCTTTATCTCCCCATCTGACTTTATATTTACCTTCTCTCCAAACTTTTTGTCCTTTATTTTCTCTACGACTTCTGTAAGCTTTGCGATCGGAGCAGAGATTGACTTTGAAAGAAAATAACCTATTATCAATGAGACTATACCGGAGAGCAAAATCCCTTTTAGCAAAACACCTACAATCTGAAGGGATGCGATCTTTATGCCTTTTACAAGCGTGTACATGACAATAGAACCAATGACTTTTCCGTTTAAATTGCTTATTATAGGAAAGACTGCAGCCACCACATCTGTGTTTCCAATCTTGATGCTGTTGTAGGACCCTTCTTTTGTTATCTTGTCAAGTATCGCGTACTCTATCCTGTTTCCTCCGCCAAAAGGATTTTGCCTTGACGAATACACAATATCACCGTTTAAGTCTACAACTATAAGATCACCGTCTAAGATTCTCCCCCCTACCCAAAACCTTGGCATATACCTTATAGATTGCAACGCCTCTGGAGTGCTTATCCTTCCATTGTAAAGCCGCTGAATGGCAGAACCTTGTCTTATGAGATTTTGCCTCGCTTCATTTATCAAAAAATCCCTTATCATCAAATTGAAAAATACGCCTATTATAGAGAAAGAGATGAATACCAGCAGTATATATGAAATAATAAGTTTAAACCTTATAGACATTATGATTCCACCTTATAACCATATCCCCATATGGTTGATATATTAAATTCGCATCCATAACTTTGAAGCTTTTTCCTTATTCTCTTTACCATGTCGTCCACAGCCCTCGTCTCCGTGAAAGAGTCGTACTTCCACACCTTCTCTAAAAGCTGTTCTCTCGTGAAAGCTTTATTTGCATTTTTGGCTAAAAATTGTATAAGCTCAAATTCCATTGATGTAAACCCTATTTCTTCGCCATTGTATATCACCTTTCTCTCATCAGGGACTATGACAATATCCTTTATCTTTATCTCATCGTTTCTTTTAGGCGTTTTTACTCTTCTAAATACGGATTTCATCCTTGCTATAAGCTCTCTGGGCGAAAAAGGCTTTGCGATGTAATCGTCTGAGCCCAACTCCAACCCCAATATTTTGTCCAAATCTTCATCTCTTGCTGAAACAATTATTATCGGTACATCACTTTTTTTTCTTATCTCTCTGCAAAGCTCATATCCATCCATGCCTGGCATCATTATGTCCAGTATAAGCATGTCAGGCTTGTCTTTTTCAAAATTCTCTAAAACCGCTTCAGCATTCTCAAACGCCTTGACAGTATATCCTTCTTTTTCAACATACTTCACTATAAGATCTCTTATATTCTTGTCATCGTCTACGATATATATAAGTTCCGGCATATTACCACCTCACATCTAATTTAACATCACAAGATATCAAAAACAATATCGTATACTATATATTTTAATCATATTGTCAAAAAAAATAAAAGGCAGTCACCCGCCTTTTTTGCTTTTATTTTATATTTTAAACAAATGAAAAAACCATGAGGATAGCAGTCAATGATATCAATACTATTGTAGTAATCCATCCTATTAAGTTTTTCACTGGGCTATTTACGTATTTTCCCATTATTTCTTTGTTGTTGACAAGCAGCATCATTGAGATCAACACGACCGGCAACAAGATTCCATTTAAAACCTGCGTCCATATAGTGATTGTAATAAGCGGTGCATGTGGAATCAATATAATCGCAACCGCTATTATTATTATAGCTGTAAAAAGCGTATAAAATTCTGGTGCTTCATCAAGCCTTTTGTCTATACCTGCTTCAAAGCCAAACGCTTCACAGATGTAAAATGCCGTCGCAACTGGAAGTATTGCAGCGGAAAAAATAGATGCTATAAAAAGCCCAAATGCAAATACGCCTGAAGCCAGCTCACCAGCCAGCGGCCTTAAAGCCATAGCTGCATCTTTAGCCTCATTTATTTTTATGCCATTCACATTAAGAGTCGACGCACACGCAACTATTATGAAAAAAGCCACAGCAACCGTTGCGATACAGCCTATCACC
>JASBVU010000267.1 GCA_029960905.1 Thermoanaerobacterium sp. | reverse complement strand
TAATCTTCTCTTTATATGGTGAATGATAAATGAAATACATTTTTATATATTTAATAAAGTTTTACCAAAAATTCATATCTCCTATGAAGCCAAAATCCTGTAGGTTTTACCCTACGTGTTCTCAATACGCTATTGATGCTATTATGAAGTATGGTATTTTGAAGGGTGGAATGATGGCTTTGTGGAGAATATTAAGGTGTAATCCCTTTAATCCAGGTGGATACGATCCTGTAAAATAGCTAGGAGGTTTAAAATGGCATCAATTGGTATGTACCTTGGCCAGTTATTGAAATTTATATACGATTTTGTTGGAAATTATGGTGTTGCCATAATCATATTTACGATTCTTATAAGGGTTGTCCTTTTGCCTTTTTATGTTCAACAGATGGGGACAATGAGAAAGATGAAAGAAATCAGCCCTTTAGTTGAAGAAATCAAGAAAAAATACGCAAAAGATCCCCAAAAGATGAATGAAGAGATGATGAAGCTATATAAAGAAAAGAATGTAAATCCCATGAGCGGTTGTCTGCCGATGTTGTTGCCTCT
Organism: Thermoanaerobacterium sp.; assembly: GCA_029960905.1. GTDB lineage: Bacteria > Bacillota > Thermoanaerobacteria > Thermoanaerobacterales > Thermoanaerobacteraceae > Thermoanaerobacterium. The sequence continues at coordinate 3,105 of JASBVU010000267.1, read as the reverse complement.
TATAATACTTTGGCCGCTTTTTGCTATGCTAAGAAGTTACCCTGCGTTTAGTACGGCTTCATTTTTATGGCTTAAGAGTTTAGCTGAAAAAGATCCTTATTTTATATTGCCGATATTGTCAGGTGTCACTACGTATATTTCCTCTGCGATGATTCAGACAGACAATAATCAGAAGTCAATGAATCTAATTATGTCTGCTTTTATGATTTGGATAACTGTTTCTCTACCTGCTGGTGTAGGAATATACTGGGTTACCAGCAATATCTTTCAGATAGTGCAGCAGTACATCTTTTTAAGACCTACCGAACCAATGAAGGGAGAGTCTTCAAATGAGGGAAATAATAAAAACAGGAAAGACAGTTGATGAGGCTGTCAATGCTGGACTTTCAGAGTTAGGTAGAACGAGGGATTTGGTTGACATAGAAGTAATAGACGAAGGCAGTAAAGGATTTCTGGGCTTACTGGGAAAACAGGCGATAGTGAAGATTATAGTAAAAGATGTCTTTAAAGAAAATATCAAGAAGTTTTTAGACGGATTAATAAGATTTATGGGCATAGATGTTGCTTACGATATTAGCGAAAAGGATAATACGATATTGGTGAATTTAAAGGGAAAAGGTGTCGGGTTATTAATCGGGTACAGAGGTGAGACATTAGATTCTTTGCAGTACCTTGTATCTTTAGTGGCCAATAAAAATAATATAGAAGGCGTGCACAAGAGAGTTCTATTGGATGCGGAAAATTATCGTGAAAAAAGAGAAAAGATACTTATAAACTTGGCAAATAAAATTGCCAGAAAAGTAAAGCAGGAACAAAGAAGCATTACATTAGAGCCTATGAATGCCAATGAAAGGAGAATAATTCATCTGGCTTTGCAAGATGACCCTGATATAGAGACATTTAGCGAAGGTGAGGAGCCAAATAGGAGAGTGACAATATCTTTGAAGTAGCGGATACCCAAAAGGGTATTTTTTCTTTTACCTTATTGTAAAATAATGATTGGTGTTATATTATCATACTAAAGATTTGAAAGTTTGGTGGTTTATTATGATAGATGATACAATTGCTGCAATTTCCACGCCGATAGGTGAAGGTGGTATTTCCATCATAAGGATAAGTGGCAGCGATGCCGTAAAAATAGCTTCTACCATTTTTAAGTCAAAAAGAAATATCGATTTAAATAATGTTAAGAGTCATACGGTTCATTACGGGTTTATATACGATAGGAAAAATGACGAGATATACGATGAAGCTTTGATAAATGTCATGAAGAGCCCACATACTTACACTAAAGAAGATGTGGTAGAGATAAATTGCCATGGTGGTTATATTCCTGCTAAAAGAATTTTGGAACTTGTACTTAGAAATGGCGCAAGACTTGCTGAACCTGGTGAATTTACAAAAAGGGCTTTTTTAAACGGAAGATTGGATATATCACAGGCGGAAGCTGTCATCGACATAATTAGGTCTAAGACAGACCTTTCTAATAAATACGCTTTGATGCAGCTAAACGGAAGTGTCAAAGACAAGATCACAAAGATAAAAAATGATCTTGTGGCGCTTATTGCACATATATTTGCACTTATGGATTTTCCTGAAGAAGACGTGGAATTATTTAATGATGGTGAACTGATAGATGGCATTAACAAATCAATCAGAGAAATTGATGAGATACTTAAAACATCTGAAAAAGGCAGAATTATAAGGGAAGGGCTTAACACAGCAATAATTGGAAAGCCAAATGTAGGTAAGTCTTCGCTATTAAATGCGCTTTTAAACGAAAATAGAGCCATTGTGACAGATATACCTGGTACAACAAGGGACATCATTGAAGAACATCTTAGCATAAAAGGCATACCTATAAACCTTATCGATACAGCAGGTATAAGGCAGACGGATGAAATTGTTGAAAAAATTGGCGTTGAAAGAAGCAGAGAAGCTATAAACAAGGCTGATTTGATAATGTTCATCTTTGACAGTTCACGGCCTTTAGAAAAAGATGACTATGAGATACTTAAGCTAATAGAGAATAAGAAAGTCTTGTACATTTTAAATAAGATCGATTTGCCTTCTGCAATTGACATCGATGAAGTTGATAATTTATCAGGTGGAAAATATGTGAGATTGTCATCTGTCACAAAAGAAGGATTAGATATATTAGAAAATACTGTATACAACATGGTGATGATTGATGGTTTATCACCTGATGAATTTCTCTTGACAAACATGAGACACAAGGACGCCTTAATTAAAGCTAAAGAAAATTTGCTGTCATGCCTTAAGACGATAGAAAGTGGTTTAACAGAAGATTTTGTATCAATTGACTTAAATGCTGCAATAGATCACTTAGGTTTGATAACTGGTGAAACTGCAAATGAAGATTTGATAAATGAAATATTTGAGAGATTTTGTGTTGGAAAGTAGGTGTAAAGATGGTGTACGATGCTGGATCATACGATGTGGCTGTCATAGGTTTAGGTCATGCCGGATGTGAAGCAGCTTTGGCGACGGCACGACTTGGCCTAAAAACAGTCGCTTTTGCCATAAATTTAGATTCTATTGCTTTGATGCCTTGTAATCCCGCTATAGGTGGACCTGCTAAGACTAACCTTGTGAGAGAGATTGATGCGCTTGGAGGTCAGATGGCCATAAATACCGATTTGACATTGATACAACAAAGGACTTTAAATACAAGCAAAGGTCCTGCCGTAAGGGCTTTAAGGGCACAGTCAGATAAAAAAAGGTATCAATTTAATATGAAGTACACACTGGAGAAGCAAGAAAATTTAGACATAAAGCAGGCAGAAGTAGTAGATATAGAGGTGGAAGATGGACAAGTTAAAAGTGTGATTACAAAAACAGGTGCAAGGTATCTTTGTAAGTCTTGTATTGTTACAACTGGCACATACTTAAGAGGTAGGATAATCATCGGGGATGTAAGCTATAGTGGTGGACCTAATGGATTATTTCCGGCCAATGAGCTTTCTAAATGTTTTGAAAGGCTTAACATTAAATTGATGAGGTTTAAGACAGGTACTCCAGCTAGAGTCGATAAAAAATCTATAAATTTCGATGCCATGGAGATACAACCTGGTGATGATAAAA
>JASBVU010000266.1 GCA_029960905.1 Thermoanaerobacterium sp. | reverse complement strand
TATCAAACCCTCCACTTCGGCGCTTATTTTTTCTTCGGCTCTGTCTACATCTTCTAAATCTTTCTCTTCCCATGTCATATCGATTTCTAACAGGAGATTTGATACCATGACAGTCAGACAGTCTAAAAGCACAGCTTTCTTATCTGTGGTTATTATTATATCAGAGATGCCACTGTAAGCTTCTACTGTTTCCCACTCCTTTGGCCTTCTTTCTCTATGCCTTTTAACTCTTTCTTTCATCTCATCATCAAACGGTATAGATGTGGCTATGTAAAGTACGCTGTAACCAGCATATTTCATAGCAAGGCTTTCTGCAAACTGGCTTTTGCCAGACCTTGCACCGCCTGTCACCATGATCAAAGCCAATAAAAACACCTTCTTTCGGAAAAATCATTTTAGAACTTCTTTTATAGCTTCTACCAGTTTTACATTATCATCATGACTTTTTACAGCTACTCTAAAATACCTATTATCCAAATACCTGAAATTTGATGCATCTCTTATCAGTATCCCTCTTTTTAATAATTCTTCTTTTAAATCTCCCACATGCCAATGCTTAAGCTTCAACAACATGAAGTTAGTCAATGTATCAAACACGACTAATTCATCTATCTTTTTCAACTCATTTGTTAAATAGGCAATTTCTTCTCTTATATATTTTCTCGTATTTTCCATAAATTTGACATCATCAAAAATCTTTCTTCCTACTGCATCAGCAAAAGCATTTACCGTCCAAGGCTCTTTATAAGCTTCCAATCTCTTTATCAAATTTTCACTTCCAAAACCGTATCCAAGGCGCAACCCTGGTAGCCCAAAAAACTTGGTGGCAGCCCTTATCACAAAAAGATCATCGTAATCTTTTGCGAACTGCGTAGATTCATACTGCTGAAAATCATTTATAAACTCTATAAACGCTTCATCTACCATGACAGGAATATTCCGCTTATAAGCCTCTTTTATGATAATCATCATTTCATCACTTTTTATTCCCTTACCTGTAGGATTATTTGGATTTCCTATGATGACAGAATCTACTTCTTTAAAGCAATTTACTATTTTGTCCACATCAATCACATATCCATCTTCTTCCGGTATCTGGTAGTACAAAGGATTTCCTCCTGACAATGTGACTGCCCTTTCGTATTCTAAAAAAGCAGGAGATGGAATAAGCGGCCTTTTCAGAGAAAATGCCCGCACAAAAAGGTAGATAAGTTCGGCCGCACCATTGCCTACTATTATGTTCTCATTTTTTAGTCCCACATATCTTGAGATAGACCTTTTCAATTGTGTGTAGTTTATGTCAGGATACTTTGTTAAAGCCGCAATATCTATGGAATCTCTTATACATTCGGGAAAGCCAAGAGGATTTATGTTTGAGCTAAAATCTATTACATCTTCATCGTACACATATATATTGCCCCCATGCTCATATTTATCCATATATGTCACTCTCCTCTTATGAGTCTACCTAAATCGATAAACGGCTTATCAACAAGCTTCTCTATTTTTAACCTGTCTTCCCTATTGTACACCACAATGCAGCATGTTGATGGACCACCTGACTTTTCATCATCAATCTCGTTATCGTATTCTCTTAATAAATTTAGTCCAGAAGTAAATTTAAGCACATCAAGTTCATATTTTATTCCCTTTGACCCTATAGGAATCGCCTCAACTATTTCGCTACATCTAAATATTTTCACATAGTCTTTAAGCGAAAGAATATCATGAAAGCGCAAAACCTCTTGTCCAACACGGGGATAACCTATTAAGCCTACTTTCATGCCTGCCATAGCCTTTCGCACTTTTAAATCTTCTTTCGCTGCCTTTCCAATTGCTGTCACGCCAATACCTGTCATAGTTGATGGGAAATTTTCCTCTGTACTGCCAGTCAAGGCAACATCATATATCTCATTTTCCATCATCTCTTTTTTTATTCCATCTATAATCTTAATGCCAGTAGGATTCATTTCATTTGCCAGCGTATCTGATATTACGATTGGCCAGGCGCCAATACATAGAAGCTCTGATAACGCAACTTTAATGGCTGCTCTTCCTACCACCTCAGCATCTACCTTTAAAACATCATTTTCCTTTTCCCCGATTGCACCAGTGCTGTCGCATGACACGGCGTATGCAACATCACATTCATGTATGATTAAAACATCCCTGTATTTCTCTATCATATACATCTATCACCTTTTTATCATTTTTGAAACTGTCTTATACATGATTGATGCCAAAAGGACATTTACAAAAGATGCAATAGTAAGTGGCAACACCATCTGAAGGAAAAATCCCCAACCGTACTGCGGGACAAAGATAAGTGTTGCAATAGGTCCGTTTAATATCGTGCCAACAGCAACTGCCGCATAACTATTAAACTTTTTATACGCAAGTGAATAAAAATATGCACATACAGCCATTGATACAGCAATGATGATGTGATTTGGTATTCCAAGTGGAAAGCCAGATGTAAGTGCAGTAAAAATATGGCCTAAAGAAATGACGGTTGCTCCTATGTAGCCTCCAAAATAAAGAGATGCAAAATATCCCGGCAGCGAATCAAACGCAACCGTATTGTAGATTTTAATCATTGCGCCAACAGCACTCATGGCGATAAGCATAGCCACAAGCGATAAAGTTTTAACGCTTTTAATTGGTGTTGTCTTTGTATTCATCTATATATACCTCCTGTTAATATTATTTTAAAGGCAAAGAATAAAATAAGTCCCAAAAAAGATGTCATGTACATTATCTTTACGCTGTCCTTAATATGTTCTAATTTAAATGCTTCTTTGCCATCTCCCAGTTTCGGTTTTAATTCAGGCTTTCCAAAATAATAGTTAAGCCCTCCCAACTCTATATTTAGCGCACCCGCAACAGCAGCTTCCCCATGTGCGCTGTTGGGGCTTTCGTGCTTAAGCCTGTCCCTTTTTAATACGAAAAAACTATTTTTATAGTCGTATCCCAGTAAAAAAGACGATGCTACAATCAAAAGCCCTGTTATCCTGGCCGGCAAGAAATTCAATATATCGTCAAGCTTTGCAGAGGCATATCCTATTTCTGCGTATTTTTCATTTTTATAGCCAACCATTGAGTCAAGTGTGCTGGAAGCCTTGTAAGCCAATGCCAACGGTGCACCACCTATAAAAGCATAAAATAGAGGCCCAATTATCCCATCAGATATGTTTTCTGCCACCGTCTCCACAACACCTCTTATAATATCATTATAACCTAAATTTTCCGTATCTCGACTTACAATGAAAGACAACATCTTCCGAGCTTCAACAAGGTTGTTGGTTTTAAGAGGACTGTATACTCTCATAGCTGATTTTGCTAAATCATGTGTGGCGAGACAAGTGTAGATGAGAAGTACTTCTGAAATCTTTCCCAAATACACATTAACACCTTTCAGGGCGTAAATTATAATGTATCCACTTATGTAGCTTGTAAAAACAACAATAGCACACAAGAAATAGCCTGCGATTCTTTCCTGTCTTATCGTTTTAGCTATTTTTCTAAAGTTGTTCTCTAAAAAGGTAATTAATTTTCCCATAAGCCTTATTGGATGAGGGTATACTTCAGGATCGCCTATAATAAGATCCAGAAAATAAGCAGCTATCACTTCCATATTCAAATACTGCCTTTCATTATCTTGT
>JASBVU010000265.1 GCA_029960905.1 Thermoanaerobacterium sp. | reverse complement strand
TATAGCACATAGGGGAATACATTGCCTGATTTGCACTAATTTTTGTGATGTCGTTTGTAACCATGTAGTTTATGAATTTTTCAGAGTCTTTGCCTTCTACAATTATTTCACCCATGTGTGATACATCAAATAGACCTGCGTTTTTTCTGACTGCTTCATGCTCTTTAAGTATGCTTTCGTACTGTACAGGCATTTCAAATCCTGCAAAATCTATCATCTTTGCACCGTACTTTTTGTGCATGTCGTAAAGTGGGGTTCTTTTCAGGCTATCCAATCGGATCATCCCTTCCTAATTAAATTTGTCAACAAAAAAGGAATATGAAGACAAGTGTCATCATATTCCTCTGTATCACGACCTGAGAGTTTCTACCAAAAGGTATTGCCCCATCGGTGCCATACGGCTTTCCAGAGTCCCATCAAATAGCGATTAATTTGCCTGAGAGATTTTATGAAGCCGTGACCCACTTCATATTGCTCCTTCGGCCACCATAAAAGGTGTCTCTCGCTATCCTCATTTGGATTTTATTAAATTTATAATACTACTATAATTATAATGTAGTAATTTTATTAATTCAATATAGGCGAAAAAGAGAATTAGTTTACAAAAAATAAAATAGATGATATAATGTTCTAATAGAGAACAAAATTATTTTTCAAGTCCTAACAACCAATTAGGGCTGACCTTAAGTATTTCTGATAAAGCAAGTAATTCAAAATCGGTAACGATGCGTTTTTGTTGCTCAATTTTAGAAATACTTGCTCTGTCTATATATACAGCCATTGTTTCTAGTTTTGCAGATAATTGTTGTTGAGTTAATTTGTTTTTTAATCTTATAGCTTTTAATCGAGGTCCAATAATATTTCGGTTGTCATTGTCGAGTATTAATTTCATATTAATCACCTTTGTGCATAATTAGAACATTTTTAGTTTAACTCAAATTTTATCAATATATGTTCTAATAAAGAACGTAATTATTTTTGAAGGAGAATGAGAATGGGCAAAATTACTAAATCTGAAGATATAATATGTATTTTAATAAATCAGCAACGTAGCATTTGCTATAGCAATGTTGATAAGACTATTGCCGAAGAACATTTATCTAAATTACATATATTTGATTATTTTCCTTTTGATACTACTATTAGTTATAAAATTAAATATTATAAAGTGACTATTTATAAATTTAATTTGGACAAAATGAGGTACTATTTAGTCCTTATTAGATTACAAGATAATTTATATAAATATGCATATAGAGATTATTTGACGGGATTGTATAACAGAAATTATTGGGAGCAGTTGAAAATAAAAATAACGGAAACGAATTTACATAAACGCTTTTATTTAATTATCATTGATATTGACAATCTTAAGTTTGTTAATGATAATAAAGGCCACTTAGAAGGAGATAAAGTTATACAGATTGTTGGACAGTCTATTAAGGAAAGTATACGAAAAAATGATATTGCAATAAGGTATGGAGGTGATGAGTTCTTTATATTGATTTCAAGCAATAAAATGCATGTAGCTCAAATGGTAATAAATAGAATCAGAAAAGGCATCAACAAAAGATGCAGAACGGAGGATATTCGTATTGAAATAAGTGCAGGAACAGCATATTATAATTCTGTTTGCAAACTTGAAAATGTGATAATTATGGCTGATAAAAATATGTATAAGGAGAAAAATAGAAAAAAACTCAAGTAAAATATTTGGCAAAAGAAATAGGTGATTTAGAAAAAGAAATAGAAAAGATTAGAAATTACATAAAATTAGAAAAAATTGATTTTTGCAGTGAAATCATAGTTTATTTTTTAAAAAATTATGCTATAATATTAATTAAAGAGGCAGCCGACCGCAAAATGCGGTTGCCCTAAAGATTGGCTTAAAAATTTTTTAACCGCTCTGGGGCTAGCAGGGCGGTTATTTCTTCCTCGTGAAATCGAGGATCGCTATAATCAACATTCCAAACATTATCATTAAAGATAATGCCTGATATGTATTTATCATAGCAACCACCTCCTCATAAGGAGAGTGGCAACCGCACCCTGCTTATTCGACTACCTCAAGTGCAATTATAACACATTTCTTATGTATTTATTAATATAGAGAAAATGTTACTTGTAAAGTTAATGATATAATGTTTTGATAAAGAATACAATGTTTTGAAGGAGAATGAAAAAATATTATTTAAAATACTCCAGTATTCCGTTAAAAGCTGCTAATGCAATTTTGCTTCTGTAGTCTATGTCTCTTAGATGTGCATCGTCTAATCTGCTGTTTTCGATGGCAGGTACTACTGTCACAATAGGTATTTCAAAAAGTTCATCGCTGTATTTTTTTGCATGTATTCCTAAATTGTTCAATGGGGATTTTTGCTCTATAGCATTATTAAGGATTTCAGCTAATTTTTTAGAATTTTCATTTTGCTTGTCGTAGTATACCTTAAACCCGCTTTCATCTTTTAAAGATGCTTCTGTTGCGAAACTTATTGCAATATCATATTTTACATCATTATTTATGGCAATCGAGTCACTATAATTACTTCCTATTATAAATGGCTTTGCACTTAGCAAATTCAGCAATTCACTTACCTTTTTCGTAATATCGTTCATTGGCACTTGAGGCAAAAGATTTGTGGGGCTTTTGGTGATTTTTTTGTACACAGGATTTAGCGCGATTTTTTTGTCTGCCAAGATATTTTTAAGCGGTGTTCTGTCAACATAGAAATCCAGCTTAGCTGGTATTTCATTTGCAGTTTTAATAACATAATCTGCCTCCATAGACAGTTTGACTGTCGCTTCTACATTTTTTTTACTGCACTTCAATATGATTTTATCGATGATGCCGTCATCAACTGTATAAGTACCATCTGGCATATTCATGGAAGCATCTTTGAATACTAATATATAATCATCATCTAATTTTTCTACGCTGTATTCCGGAATATCTGTGTAAAAATCAAAACCTATCAAACTTTTATTTTCCTTTATACAGTTATTTGCGGCTTTCGTATCAAGCCTAATGTTTGTCAATACTCTTTTCAAATAAAAAACCTCCTTCTCTCTTATATTGTTGACATAAATTTAATACATTTGTGATATAATTATTTATGTACAACCTTAATATATCACAACATCAAGAAAATGGAAATAAGTTTTACTGGGGGTTATATTAATTGCCATACGGAAAAATTCCTATAAGGACCCACGTGATAACAAAAGATGATAATATAGTCGATGTGGTATCAAGATACACAAAAGACATTGCAGAAGAAGGGGATCTTATAGCTATTGCGGAAAGCGTTGTGGCTATTACCCAGGGAAGAGCATATATGCCTAATGAGATAAAGGTAGGATTTTTGGCTAAAATTTTATGTAGGTTTACAGGGAGAAATGGGAGTCTAACTTCGCCACAAGCCATGCAGTGCGCCATAAACGAGGTAGGTTGGTTTAGAATTTTTGTGGCTGCGCTTATAAGTGCAATAGGCAAGATATTTAAGAAAAGAGGACTTTTTTTCAAGATAGCGGGGAGAAAAGTTGCGCTTATAGATGATGTGGCAGGGACTATGGCTCCTTATCACAAGTACATAGTATTAGGACCCGCTGAACCTGATTTGGTATGTGAAATGAGAAAACAGAAAACAGGTATTGATACTGTCAT
>JASBVU010000264.1 GCA_029960905.1 Thermoanaerobacterium sp. | reverse complement strand
TTATTCTTATGGAATATGATATTCTTTAAAAACGATGTTATCGTCGATGGAACGCAGCTAATATTTGCACTGATTGGTATTATGGGTGTTTATGGAATAGGAAGAAAAATTGGACTTAATAAATATTACTCATTATGTGCAGGGTTATTATTTTTCTTGACACCGATTGTATTTATACAATCAAAAACAGCTTATATTGATGTTGCATTTTCTGTTATGGTGATTTTATCTTTAAATTTTCTTATACATTTATATAAGGAATTTAGCCTAAAGTATGTATACTTGTTTTCGCTGACTGTTGCATTTATGAGTAGCATGAAAGGCTCTGGACCTATTTACGCAGTAATATTTTTGGTATTATTGGCGATTGTTTTGATAAAACATAGAAAAAATGAGAATTTTAAGAATTTAGCATACGGTCTAACTGTATACATATTGTTCTCAATTACACTTGGCGCCTTTTGGTACTACAGGACATGGTATTTTTACGGGAATCCCATTTATCCATTTACACTGAGTTTTCATGGGATAACGATATTTAAAGGTCTTGGCACAGCAAAGCAAATTATATTCGATCCAAATCTGTTGCCGCAGATAAAAGATATGGGGTATTTTAAGCGAATATATTTTTCTTGGTATGAAAATTTCAATTTTTTAAAGGGATATTCTTATGATACTCGTATAGGTGGATTTGGTGCTATATGGTACATTTTAGCGATGCCTGCTATTTTAATATTTATTTTAAAATCAATAATAGATAAAAAGTGGGCTAATATTTTTTTCGCCATTTCTACTGGAATATTATTTTTTGCTTCATCAGAAAATTGGTGGTCTAGATATGTTATATTTATTGTTGCATTAGGGTACATTGCTATATTCTTTATTATACAAAATATAAAGCTTACGCGAATTGTTGTACCAGTTATTGTTGTACTAGTTACATTTAGCTTTGTTGCATCTATAAAAGGGTATTTGCCAATTAATATATCATCAAGAGAGATATTTGATGAATTGAGAAAAACACCTATTCTTGATAGAAGTTCTTATATGGCAAACCCATTTTATGGGGATGATATGTCGTTTTTAAAAAACGTGAAAAACAAAAATATTGCTTATTTTCTTCATGCATATATCTATCCATTGTACGGTGAAGGTCTTTCAAACAATCTTTTTTATCTAGGCAATATTAGAAATGAATCGGCATTTAAAGAATATATTGACAAAAATAAAATTGATTACGCAATAGTAAGTATAGGTTCTATTTATGACAAATGGTTAAGAAATGACAAGACTTTCAAGTTATTATATGCCGGAAAGCAACATGATGTTTACGAACTTATTAAATAATTTCTTATTTAAATAATTTTGGCATGAAAGGATGTTGATTTTGAAAATAATCGATAATTTATTAGGAGCTTTATTTTTGATAATGGCTTTATGCTTGTTTTTTAAGTATTTTGCGGACCCTTCTAAGGCGATGATGTTAAAAGAATCTATAAGTTTTATAGCTAATAATCTAGAGCTTTAGTTTTCACACATTATTCACACAATTTCTTTAAACATTTGTTATATTTATGTGATAAAATAATAGACAAAGTAAGTATAGTGAAAAAGCTGGTGATTAAGTTGCCTAGAAAAATATATCTTGTAGAGGATGAGAAAAACTTAAATATATTATTGCAAAAATACTTGGAAATGGAAGGCTATAGTGTCACTACGTTTTTTGATGGAAGTACGGCGATGGAAAGGATAAATGATATGCCGGATCTATGGATACTTGATATAATGCTTCCAGATATAGATGGATACGAGCTTATAAAGGCTATAAAGGAGCACAACAAGTCGACGCCTGTCATATTTATGTCTGCCAGAAATGAAGAGCTTGACAGGGTAGTAGGGCTGGAGCTTGGAAGCGATGATTATCTTTCTAAGCCTTTTTTGCCTCGTGAGCTTGTCATTAGGACAAACAAGCTTATGGAGAGGATATATGGAAAAGAGAAAATATCATGCTGACAGACATTTTACAAGTAGGCGATATATACTGGGGAAAAACAAAGGACTGTTTTTTTAGGTGAAGATGAGATACAGCTTACGAATAAAGAGTATGAGCTTTTTTGCTATCTTGTAAAGAATAAAAATATCGTCGTGTCAAGAGACCAGATATTGAACAATGTCTGGGGAGAGGACTACTTTGGCTCTGACAGGGTTGTTGATGACACCATAAGAAGACTTAGGAAAAAAGTGGATAGATTAAATATAGAAACCGTATACGGGTACGGCTATAAATTGGTGTGTAAATCATGAAGATATTTAGATTTCGTTCATTAGCAATGAGAATATGGATGACATTTACTGCTGTCATACTTATCATAGTGTGTAGCCTATCTATGCTGTACATCTTTGCTTACAGGAGAGTTGAAGAAAACAATAAGATACAGGATTTAAAGGTTTCACATGAGATGCTTCTCAAAAATGATAATTTCAGCGGCAACTACAACAATTTTTCAAGGCTTAGAAATCTAAGAGGCGGAGACAATTTCATTGTAGATTTTGATACAGCCAATAGACCTTTGATCATAGATATAAACCACAGAGAACCACCACCAGATATTCATTCACCATCATTTAATACGATGGGGGTTAAGCTTTGGATGTCCAGCTTTATAAAAGGCGGAAACATGAACGAGAAGCTTTATAGAGAAGTTTATGACAACATGGAGTACTTCTTTATAATAAGCACTGTAAATTACGATTCATCTAACAAAGCTTATCTTGTATCGTATGTGCCAAATATCGTTGACAATACTATTCTTTATCTTGTCATTGCTGTAGGAATAATATTTATCATAATCGGCTTTTTTACATCAATAATTGTTGCAGGATACATCGCAAAGCCCCTTAAGAAGCTTGAGGAGTACACTATGAGGATAGCTCACAAAGACTGGAAGGAGCCCATAAACTTAGACAGAGAAGACGAGATAGGTATGCTGGCAAATTCCATGAACATGATGCAGAAAGAGCTTAAAAGGGCAGATGAAGAGGAAAAGATGTTTTTGCAAAGCATATCACACGACCTAAAGACACCTGTCATGGTGATAATGAGCCATGCTGATGCCATAATAGACGGTGTGTACATCGATTCATTGGAAAAGACTGCCGGCATAATTAAGGACGAAGCGATACGACTTCAAAAGAAAATAAACCAGATGCTTTACTTGAATACTCTTGACTATGTGTTGGAGAACGACAGCAAAACTGACTATATAAATCTAAAAGATCTTGTGAACAACATAATAAGCAGGTTTGAAATCATAAAAAGCGATATTGAGTGGGATTTAAGCTTAGATGAGGTAATAATAAAGGGTGATAGGGATAAGATAGAAGTCAGCATAGAAAATATCCTTGACAATGCCCTAAGGTATGCCAACGAAGTGATAAAGGTGACACTAAAAAAAGATGGCCAGCATGCATATCTTGACATATACAATGACGGTCCAAAGATAGATGAGAAACACATGAAACATATATTTGACAGGATGTACAAGGATAAGACGGGAAACTTTGGATTAGGGCTTGCCATATCGAAAAAAATTGTTGACTTTTATAAGGGTGAGATAACGGCAGTAAACAGAGAAAAAGGCGTAAGCTTCATAATAAAATATCCT
>JASBVU010000263.1 GCA_029960905.1 Thermoanaerobacterium sp. | reverse complement strand
TTTATCAACTTTTTTCACCTCTTTTTCAACTCTAGCACCATTCAAAAGCGTTATTTCTTCATCATAAACATAAAATTTCAACATCTCACCTTCAACCAATAAAAATGACGCTTTCTCTTGGGTAATATTTACATGTATTTTACAATTTTTATATCTAATATTGTAAGATAATGACTTCCAGCTTTTAGGTATATTAGGCATAAAATGAAGTCCATCAGGATATGTCATCATTCCACCAAATCCACTTATAATTGCGCTCCAAGCGCCAGCCATGCAAGCAGTGTGTATACCATCTTTCACATTCCCGTTGTAATCATCAAGATCCATTCTCGCCGTCATCATAAAATATTCGTAAGCTTTGTCATAATATCCGATTTCATTGGCAAGAATACTAAATATTGCTGGAGACAGTGATGAATCATGAGTCGTTATTGGCTCATAATAATCGTAATTTCGTTTAATTTCATCAATGTTAAATAATTCTCTCCTAAGATACATAAGCAATAATACATCAGGCTGTTTACATATCTGATATCTGTATATATTTAGATAATGTCTGTGAAGCAATAGAGGTTTTTCGCTTTCTAAATCTTTAGCATTTAATCTCTCTTTATAAAGAAAACTGTCATCTTGTGGAATAATTCCAAAATCATCCGAATATGGCAAATACATGTTTTGTGCTGCATTATTCCACTCATCCAGCTCTTCATCAGTAAGTCCAATCTTTTCTTTGATGTTAGTGTAATCATCCGGAGCTTTTTTAGCCATCTCCTTGGCCACAAAGTATGCATACTCTAAGTTCATCTGTGCCATATAGTTTGTATACGCATTGTTGTCAACCAATGCCGTATATTCATCAGGCCCCGTTACGCAATTCAAGCAAAACTTATTATTTTTCAAAGGAATATACGTACCTATGCTTATCCATAGCCTTGCAGTTTCAAAAATAATTTCTGCGCCGTACTTGTATAAAAATTCATAATCTAAAGTTGCTTCAACGTATTTTTTTATAGCCAACACTATATCAGAGTTTATGTGATATTGAGCAGTTCCAGCGGGAAAATAAGATGAACATTCCGGTCCATCTATCGTCCTCCATGGATAAAGGGCACCTTTATATCCCAATTCCTTTGCCCTTTTTCTAGCTGCATCTAATAAATTGTAGCGAAACATTACAAAGTTTTTAGCGATTTCTGGCCTTGTGTAGAGAAAAAATGGCATAATATAAATATCAGAGTCCCAAAAATAGTGCCCTTCATATCCTTCACCTGTCAGACCTTTGGCACATATATTCGCAATATCATTTTTTGATACAGACTGCAGCAATTGAAATTCGTTGTACCTTATGCCTTGTTGCATGGAAATATCGCCGTCTATTTCCACATCTGCATCCGCCCAAAACTCTTTTAAATAATCAAATTGTTCTTTAAAAATGATATTTGCACCAGCTGATTTAGCATTTACGACCTCATCGACTGCATTGTCAATAAGCTTGTCCTCAGAACTTTCTCTTGATGTGTAATATGAAATAAACTTATTAAGCTGAAAAGTTTTATCTTTTTCAGCATCAATAGAAAATTCAAAACCTAGTTTATCATCTGATTTGTAATTTTTAAGCTCATAAGAGCAATCAGTTTTCACATCATGGTTTACAGAACAAATGTATTTTAACTTACTTCTTTTTGTAGCTTGCATTAACCATCCCATATATCCGTCAATATGGCTGTCAATGGTATTTACAACCTTCCCTCTCATGTTGTTTCCTACTCGCATGTCATCTGTCTCATTCCCGTAATATATATTTCCATCAACTTCGGAAATCAATTTTATCTTTCCGCTAAAGTTTAACGGTCTAAATCTAAAAACTATAATACCTAAATGTTGCCTTTTAAAAGAAATCAATCTTTTTACAGTTATCTCGAGCTTTTTCCCTTTTTCAGTCTCCCAAACAATCTTTCTTTCTGTGAAACCCTCCTTCATATCCAGTATTCTTTCGTATTCAATTAGGTTGCCTTTTAACAAGTCAAATGGCTCATCATCTACAAACAATTTTACAATTTTGCTATCAGCAACATTTACCATTGCTTCACCATAACTTGGAAAACCATATCCACCTTCCGCATAATTAATATCATAGATTTCATAAAATCCGTTAATGTACGTTGCGTTAAATGATGTACCATTAGGACCTGAGTAACCTTCTTCAAATGTACCCCTCACACCAAAATACCCGTTTCCTAAAGAAAAAATAGTTTCATTTCGATAATTTGTTTCTATATTGAATTTGCTTTCTCTTATCTTCCATTCATCATAAGGATATATTGATTTTTTCATTTGAACCTCCACGCTTTCTAAATAAAGTCGACAAACTTATTTTATTGCACCAGCCATGACACCTTTAATAATGTATTTCTGTGAGAATAGATAAAATATAATTACCGGTATTATCGTCAGCACTAAACCTGCTAATGCCAAATTCCACTCTATAGTGAACTCTCCAAAGAAGAAAAATGTTGACAGCGGAATAGTTCTGAGGTTGGGACTGCGCAAAACCAATGACGGAAGCAAATAATCATTCCAAAGTGATATAACATTTAATATAGCTACAGTTACAATAATAGGCTTAAGGTTAGGAAAAACTATTCTCCAAAACAGTTGAAATTTACTGCATCCATCAATTGTGGCAGCTTCCTCCATTTCAAGTGGAACATTTTTAATAAATCCATGAAACAAAAATGTGGACATACCTATGCCAAAGCCTATATTCATAAAAATAAGCCCGTATCTCGTGTCAATCAGCGAAAAATTTGTCCCCGGAATCTGCCACTTACTTAAATACTGCACTAATGGTATCATGACAGATTGAAATGGTATCAACATTGTTGCAACCAATGTATAAAATATAATATTGGAAATAGTCGTTTTATTTCTTTCGAGAACCCATGCCGCCATTGATGACAATACGATTATAAACACAACACTCGTAACCGTTATAAACAGAGAATTGCCCAAAGCAGTCAAAAAGTCCATCTTTTGAATTGCCTGAATATAATATGTGAAATTTAAGGCCTTAGGTAGACTTAATTCACTTGTAAATATTTCTTTTCTATCCTTAAAAGAATTAATAACCATAATATAGACAGGAAATATAACAAATAGTGTCAATACCCAACCGAATATTTCTAAAATAGTCATATTCTTTTTGGTTTTTTCCATCACATCTCAACCTCTCTTTTCTTTGTTAAATACACCTGTACGAGTGTAATAACCATGATTACAACAAAAAATACAACAGCTTTTGATTGTGCTATAGCATATTGATTGTGCTTATATGCCGTTTGCACAATATTCATTGTCAATAATTCTGTCGTACCATAAGGTCCTCCATTGGTAAGAGATAAATTTGTGTCATATTGCTTAAATGAATTTGACAAAGTTATAAAAAGACTTATGGTAAAAGAAGGAACAGTAAGTGGCAGTATAATGTTAAATAATCTTCTAACAGGTCCTGCACCATCAATAAGAGATGCTTCGATTATGTCTGGATTAATGCTCTCCAACCCAGCAATGTATATGATCATTACATATCCTGACATTTGCCATGCTGATACAATTACAATGCTCCAAAAAGCCATATTAGGATCGTTTATCCAATTAAAGAATATATTTGAGG
>JASBVU010000262.1 GCA_029960905.1 Thermoanaerobacterium sp. | reverse complement strand
TATTAGGGAAGTGTTAATTTGAATGAAATAGATAAGAAGTTACATTTTGACAATAATGCTGAGATTGAAAACATAATAAAAAAATTCAAATTAAAGCTTTTAATTTTATTTGGATCCTATGCAAAAGGCTTAAATAACGAAAACAGCGATATAGATCTGGCTTTTGAAAGTTATGAGGCATTATCATACGATGAAGATATGAAATTGCTGTCAAATCTATCTGTGTATTTTAAAACCGAAAAAATCGATCTTGTCAATATTAAAAAGGCTGATCCCTTGCTTTTGTATCAGATTGCAAAATACGGCAAGCTTCTTTATGGTTCATTGGAGCACTTTATTGAATTTAAGTGTTATGCATCTTTCAGGTATGCTGATACTCAGTTTTTGAGAGAACAAAGGAGACAGTACTTGCGAAAGGAAATAGATAAATTGTTGAAGGGTGAATCAAATGAGTGATACACTTCGGATTATTTTAATTCATTTATTGATTTAAGTGAAGCTGGGGTCTTGGATGTCGACTTTGCAGTTAAGATCGCTCCAGCTTCTGGTTTGAGAAATAGATTAGTGCACCAGTATGAAAAGATTGATGATAAAATTGTATACAACAGCGTCAACATGACAATAGAGGATTTTAGCAAATATGTGGATATAATAAGCAGGTACATTGGTGTTTAATAATTTACATTATTTTGATAACAGCCATCCTTATGGTATAATTCTACTTAAAAATAATATTATACGAAAGAGGGTATTGCATTATGGAGAATGCTTTAATTAATAGGGATGAAGCTTATAAGTTATTAAAGGAGTACAATAAAAGCGAAAGCCTTATTGCACATGCATTGGCTGTTGAAGCGGTTATGAGA
Organism: Thermoanaerobacterium sp.; assembly: GCA_029960905.1. GTDB lineage: Bacteria > Bacillota > Thermoanaerobacteria > Thermoanaerobacterales > Thermoanaerobacteraceae > Thermoanaerobacterium. The sequence goes on along the minus strand of JASBVU010000262.1, from coordinate 2,811 downwards.
CATTTTGCTGAGCTTTTTGGTGAAGATAAAGAAAAGTGGGGCATCATAGGGCTTTTGCATGACCTTGACTATGAAATGTATCCAAATGAGCACTGCAAAAAAGTAAGAGAAATATTGGAGGAGCGTGGTTGGCCTGATGACTATATTCATGCAATAGAAAGCCATGGATGGAAGCTGTGCTCAGATGTAGAACCGGTACATAAAATGGAAAAGGTTTTGTACACAATCGATGAATTGACTGGACTTATTACAGCGACAGCGCTTATGCGTCCCAGCAAAAGCATACTTGATTTAGAGGTGAAATCTGTCAAGAAAAAGTGGAAACAGAAAAGTTTTGCAGCAGGTGTCAATAGGGATGTCATAGAAGAAGGTGCAAAAATGCTTAATATGGATTTAGATAAAGTGATAGAAGAGACCATCATAGGCATGAGAAATGTAGCGGATGAGGTAGGGCTAAAAGGCAATGTTTGATTCAAGACTTTTGTGGTGTTGCCTGACGATGCCAAAAATGCCAAGGAATTGACGGTTCCAGCACAAAATTAAATGCATTTACTATAAAGACCCGTGAAACCGGGTTTTTATAGTATGTTTTCAAGTGTCAGCTTCTCATTTGATGGTATGTGACTGTAAAGCTCTTTTAATGTTTTAAGCTCTGATAGGCTTAAATCTTTGTCTTTAGTGTCAATAAAACTTTTAAGCTTTGAAAGACTCATGTCAATGTCGTCTATTTCTCTGTGCTCAATTAAAATTGCCCATTTGCTGCTTACTTTTCCCCAAGTCTTTTCTAAATCATCAGCATTTGTTCTGGCACTCATCCACCTCTCACTTTTTATGTTTTGTTCTATAACTTCAAGCTTTTTTTCCATGCTATTGGATGAAGCATATAAGTAGTTGTACGAAGCTATGTCTACAAGTATTATTAAGATGGTTATGGTTGCAATCAACGGAATTACGTACTTCACTTGATGTATCACTCCTTTTTGTAAACTGTCAATACGTTATTGGGGTCAAGTGATGCAAGTATTACATTATCTATGCTGGTTATATTCCACATTTTTAGCTGTTCGTTAAGCCAATTCATATCTACATTTGCCATTTCCATGTTCTTACTTATGATTTTTCCGTCTATAATTATAGGAAGAGGTAGCCCTTCATATTGTGGTGTCAGATTTAAGTCATTAGGTGTTACAGGTCTCTTATCGACTTTTGGTATTACGCTTAGACAGCCATTTGTCTCCAATATTGCATACTCGACGTCAGCTATATTTGGATAGCCCATGACTCTAAGCTCTTCTAAAAGGTCATTTATATTGTATCTCTCTTTTTGAAGTTCTTTTGTCAGGATTTTGCCTTTGTCAATTAAAACTGTAGGCTTTCCACAGATGATTTCACGGCCGTGTAGGCTTTTCATTGATACATACGACAAAAAAAGCTGTGATATAAGCAACGTAAAAATAGGTATTATGCCTGTTAAAAGAGGTATGCCTTTGTTTTGCATAGGTACGGCTACCAAATCAGCTATCATTATTGCTACAACTAATTCATACGGCTGCAATTGTCCTATTTGCTGCTTTCCCATTATTCTCATGACCACGACTACCAAGAAATACAGGATTAGTGTGCGAAAAAATATAATAAGCATAAGCCCACCCTTCCATTTAATATGTCACAAATATATTGTGAGAGTATTGATGCAAAATATACATTGTAAAAAGTTTGTTAAATAAAAAATGAAAATGTAAAATTTTCAGTGTTAACGTTTTATGCTAAATTATGATATAGTATGTAAATTTACAAACTGTTATAATATAGTTATAGAAAAATAAACGTAGGGGTTGAAATATATGTGTAAATTATTTGTAACAGATGCTGATGGAAGCCTTTTAGATAGCAACAATAAAATATCTGAAGCAAATATTAACGCCATAAATGAGCTAAGAGAAAAGGGAGTCATTTACACAATTGCCACAGGCAGGATGTTTTCATCAATATTACCATACGCTTTAGAGCTTAGGGTGAATGCGCCTGTCATTTGCTTTAATGGAGCTCTTATAAAAGATATTTACACAAAAAAAGTGTACTATTATAATCCAATTCAGCCTGATGATGCCATAGATGTCATTGATGTGTTAAAAAGTAGTGGCTACCAAGTAAATCTATATATCGATGACAAGCTGGTGGTTGAAGAAATGAATGAAAGGGTTGAATGGTATTTGTCATTTAATACAGTCGAAGTGGATGCTGTTGGTGATCTTGCTGAATACATCAAAAATACAGGAAAAGGCACTGCTAAAATATACGCAATAGGTGACATTAAAAATCCTGCCCCTGTAGACCCGGAAGTTTACGATAAACTTTCAAAAATTGTTTCTGTTTCAACATCTGGTGGCGGACATTTAGAGCTGAATGCTAAAGGTGTTAGCAAAGGCAATGCATTAAAGACGCTGGCAAATATGTACAATATTAAAAGGGAACTTGTTGCTGCTGTAGGTGACAATCTCAATGATTTATCAATGATAGAGTATGCTGGATTTGGCGTTGCGATGGCAAACGCGCCTGAACTTGTAAAGATAAAAGCAGACTTTGTTACAAAGTCAAACAATGAAGATGGCATTGCATTTGCGATAAATAGGATTTTTGCAAGACAACAAATTATGGCTGTTTAGGATACCAAAAACCACCTTTAGCATATAATGTAGTAGGCTTTATAAGTGCCGGAGGTGGTTTTTGTGGAACAGTTGGTTGTAAAGCTAAGCATTCTGGTAGTCTTAGTTGTAGGCATAATGTACATGGCCATGTCATTTATACCTG
>JASBVU010000261.1 GCA_029960905.1 Thermoanaerobacterium sp. | reverse complement strand
TCAAGACCGGCAACGAGTATTTTACCGGAAGTAGGTGGCATTAATGTTGTTATCATTCTTATGGTAGTGGTTTTTCCTGCACCATTGGGCCCTAGCAAGCCAAATATTTCTCCTTTTTTGACATCAAACGTGATTCCACCAACTGCTTCAAAATCTTTGAATTTTTTCTTTAGATTTTTTATTTCGATTGCAAAATTCATAAAATCACCTTCTTAAATCTTTTTAAAATATTACAGCATTACATGATGCATTTAATAGCGTTTGGAGATTTTTGTTCAATGTATACATGTCAATGTCACTACCACATGTATCGACTATTTTTTTTAGCATTTTGGTGCGGTAGTCTAAAATTTCGTTTAAAAGCATAGAGCCTTTTTCTGTAAGTTTTAAAAACACGAGGCGCCTGTCTTTATCATCTCTCCACCTAGATACTAGATCATCGGCAACAAGGTTGTCGATTAGTCCAGTCAATGTACTAGAAGACAATAGAAGTTGTGATTGCAATTGTTTCATGGTTATTGCTTCATCTTGACTTAATTTGTTTAAGACCCAAAATCTAGACATGGTAATTTCTTTACTGTTTAAGTAGTTTCTAGTTACAAGATTCATTCTATGGTTGATTTCACGCAGTAGATATTCTAATAATTTTATTTCGCCATCCATTATATCAGCCTCCCTAATATTTCGTAAACCGTACTATCATTATATTATACATTTCATCAAATGTCAAAACTTTCATGTTATATAATGATGATAAATTGTTTGTATATTGTATTTATTGAATTATAACAATTGTATGTTATAATAATTTTAAAAAATGAGGGAGGTATCGATTATGAAAGAAAATAGTTTAAAAAGACTTGTCTATGTTGCACTTATGACGGCCCTTATCACTGTTGGCACTATGGTAATACAAATTCCCACGCCATACACGAAAGGATATGTAAATATAGGTGATTCTTTTATTTTTCTTTCAGCTACGATTTTAGGGCCTTTTGCAGGTTTTGCGTCTGGAGGTATTGGTTCAGCATTAGCTGATCTTCTATCAGGATACGCTTTATGGGCTCCATGGACATTGGTTATAAAAGGGTTGGAAGGACTTATTGTAGCAGTTTTATTGAGAAAGGAAGAAAGGAATTTTATTGTACGTGTAGCTGTTTTTGCAATAGCAGCATTGTGGATGGTGATTGGGTATTATATTGCGGGTGCTTTAATGTACGGTTCGAAAGCTGCCTTTGCTGATGTACCTGGAAACATATTTCAAGGAATAGGAAGCGTGATCATCGGTTCTGTACTTGTTGCGTCATTGTCGAGAGTCAAATATTTTAGAGATATAAAGCGAGGTTAGGTATCCTTGCTTTTTTCTTTTTTAAAATGTATTATTTTATATAAGAATTACATTGAGGTGAAAGAAATATGATTGATACGGTGATGTTTGACCTTGATGGCACTTTACTACCTGTTGATACAGAGAAAATGATCATGGAGTATTTTGAAGCTATTTCAAATAAAATTTCAGACTATTTTGACAAGGCTTATTTTCAAAAGGCTCTTTACTCTGCCAGTATGGATATGATAAACAATTTGGACCCTGATAAGACAAATGAAGAAGCTTTTTTTGATTCGTTTCTAAAATTAGTGAAATATCCTAAAGATAAGATTATGGAGATTTTTAATGATTTTTACGAAAATGACTATAAAAACCTTGGAGTTAATGTATGCAAAAACGAGTATGCTAAGATGTGCGTAGAATTGCTGGTTGAAAAAGGCTATGACGTTGTGCTTGCTACAAATCCGATTTTCCCAGTTGTAGCTATAAAAGAGAGATTGAGATGGGCGGGAATTGACTGTAATTATTTTAGCTTTATCACATCTTATGAGCACATGCATTTTTGCAAGCCATACATACAATATTACAAAGAAATCGTAGAGAAACTTCAAAAAGTGCCTGAAAATTGCATCATGATTGGCAATGATGTTGACGAGGATGTAGTAGCTTCTACTATCGGCTTTAAGACATATCTGGTTGATGATTTTTTGATCAATAGAACATCAAAAGATATTTCAGCATTTGACCACGGAGGGTATAGGGATTTGTATGAATATATTAAAGAGTTACCTGCTATTAGATAGGAGATGATAAAAGTGAAACTTACGATTCTTGGTTCACATGGACCTTACCCAGGTGTAGATGGGGCATGTTCAGGATATTTGGTGGAAGATAATGATATAAACATACTTTTAGATTGTGGCAGTGGTGTCATCAGCAGATACCAAAAGTATCACGATCTAAAAGACCTAAAGTACATAATCCTCACACATTTGCATTCAGATCACATGGCAGATATGCTTGTCTTAAGGTACGCTTTGGATATTATGATGAAAAAAGGCTATATAGACCAGCCTGTAACTGTGTACTGCCCAGACGAGCCTTCAAAAATTGTTGAAGAATTAAGATTTAATAATGTCTTTAAAATCAAATACATAGATGATGAGTTAAAACTCAAGATTGGAAATTTTACGATAACATTTAAAGCGATGGTACATCCTGTTAAGACATTTGCTGTAAAATTCAGCGATGGCGATAAAACCTTTGTCTTTAGCAGCGATACAATCTACAATGATCAGCTTGTTTCTTTTGCAAGTAATTCTGACTTATTCTTATGTGATGGCAATTTGTTAAACGGCGAGAAGGGGCCCCACCTTACTGCAAAACAGGCAGCAGAGATTTCAAAAGCTGCTCATTGCAAAAAGCTTGTCGTTACACACCTTTGGCCGCAACGCTTAATGGAAGAGTATGAAAAAGAAGTGTCAGAAGTGGTAAATGATGCAACTATAGCCAAACCTTTTGATGTGTATCACGTATAATTGCTATGGATAAGCCGTTTTTGTATATAGCAGTATCATTGTTTGTTGGCATCATAATAAGCAGGTTTTTTGAAATAAATGTTGTATTTTTATTTTTGGCATTTTTAGTCGTTCTGCTTGCCAGTATATACATAAATCTATTGCGGAGAGATGCTATTTACTCATTGCTTCTGGCAGTGTTTGTTTTGGGATTAATTTTGGGAGAAAACGCTTTGTACTCAAAAGGCGTGTACGATAATTTAAACAACAAATTTGTTTCATTTGATGGGGTTGTTTCAAATGTCATTTTAAAAGACGGTTTTGCAAAATACGTGTTAAGCCCTAAAAACAAAGATAAGATTTTGATAACGCAGTACGGTGGTATTTATCCAAAAGAAGGCGATTTGGTAGAGGTAAGAGGAATAGTAGAGCTGCCTCAAGGCAAGAGAAATCCTGGTGGATTTGATTATAGGCTTTATCTTAAGAAGAGTGGCATTACAGCTTTGATGAATGTAAATGGCTATTCTGTAAGAATCATAAAAAGCAATGCAGACAATTATATAGATAAAATCATCAGAGAAACAAGGGAAAGAATAGTAAAGATTTTTTCCACTTCGATGCCAAAGAATGATGCGGATTTTGTCTCATCTGTCATACTAGGCCAATACAATGTCGAGGAAGATGTACTTAATTCTTTTAAGGTTACAGGGCTTACACACATAATTGCAGTATCAGGATTTAACTTTGGAATATTGACTTTATTTATGATGTTCATTTTAAATATTTTGCACATTAGAAGATATTCTACATTTATCATAATTCCGCTGCTTTTAATA
>JASBVU010000260.1 GCA_029960905.1 Thermoanaerobacterium sp. | reverse complement strand
TTCTGGTGAAATCTCTGGATTTATAAGCTTAAGCAATGTTATCTCCAGCATTATTCTCGGAGATTGAGCATATCTTATTTTCCCCTGAAGATCCATCAATTTTTCTAACGCATTTGATAAAAACGCCATATCAAATAAAGACGCCTTTTTTATTACATCATTTATCTCTGTTTCTAATATCTCTTCTGACTCAGCACCGCATGTTTTGTATACAATCACGTCTCTCAAAAAAGATAACAAAGCTTTAACCAAATTATTCACATCTATCCCATAAAGCATCAATTTATCTATCTGCTTTATGGTTTCTTTTCCATCTCTATCGTTTAAACTATTCACTAAAGCAAACAATGTATCATCATTTACGGTGCCAAGTATATCGCATACATCGTCATACGTTAAAACATCGTTGTATGAAGCACACTGTTCAAGTATACTTATAGCATCTCTCATAGAACCATTTCCATGCTTAGCAATTAGAGCAATTGCTCTACTATCTATATTTATTTGGCTGTCCTGCGCTATTTTCTTTATATTCTGTGAAATAACTTTCGATGATATCCTTTTAAAATCAAACCTTTGACACCTTGACAAAATAGTTGCAGGTATCTTGTTTGGCTCCGTGGTAGCCAAAATAAATATTGCGTGTTGCGGAGGCTCTTCAAGTGTTTTTAAAAGGGCGTTAAAAGCACTACCAGACAGCATATGGACTTCATCTATAATGTACACCTTGTACTTACATGAAGAAGGAGCGTATATGATGTTGTCCCTCAATTCTCTTACATCATCAACGCTGTTATTCGACGCTGCATCTATCTCTATTATGTCCATGAGAGAATTGTTATTAGCGGATTCACATATCTGACATTTGTTGCACGGCTCGCCATCTCTGCTATTAGGACAGTTAACAGCTTTTGCAAAAATCTTTGCAACACTTGTCTTGCCTGTACCTCTTGTACCGCAAAAAAGATATGCATGTCCTATTCGTCCGCTTTTTATCTGATTTTTTAAAGTTCTAACAATATGATTTTGCCCTAAAACTTCCCCAAAGCTTCTGGGCCTATACTTTCTGTACAGTGATTGGTACATAGAAAAACACCTCATTTACTTAATTGTAACAAAAAAAAGGATACTTTTCTATATCCTTTTAGTTTGCTATTTCCGTCTCTGCTTTTATCCTCTCCATCTTTTTTCTATCCCTCATGTAAATAGATATTACGCTGTCAACAACCCTCGGATTAAACTGTGTGCCTTTGTATTTCAATAATTCATTTACAGCCTCGTCAAAGGAAATTCCTTTTCTATAAGATCTGTCAGATGTCATAGCATCAAACGAATCCGCCACACACAGTATCGCGGCAATCAGTGGTATATTGTCATCATCGAGCCCAAAGGGATAACCCTTTCCATCGTATCTTTCATGGTGTTTTTCAATTCCATCTATTATATCCTTAGACAGTCCAATCGGTTCTAAAATTTTTCTCGATATTTTTGGATGTTGCTTTATCTTGTCGTACTCCTCACTTGTAAGCCTCCCAGGCTTGGTGAGTATATTGTCAGACACTCCTATCTTTCCTATATCGTGTAACAAACCAGCAATCCTTATCTTTTCTATCTCATCTTTCGGAAGCCCCATGCTTTCAGCTATAATTGCAGCGTACTTTGAAACCCTTAGCGAATGCCCTTTAGTGTATTTGTCTTTTGCCTCAACAGCATAAGCCAAAGCATCGATAGTCCTGAAGTACCAATTTCTCATGTTGTCATATAGATTTGCATTTTCTATGGCAATAGAAACGCTATCAGCTACAGATCTCAACAAGCTTATGTCATTGGCAAGCCTTGAAGTTGTTAATATGTTTAAGATCCCTACAGCCTTATCTTTAGATATAAGCGGAACAGCTATCACGTTTTTTACATTTAATTCCTTCAACTTCGATAGCAAATTATCATCTAACGAAAACTTATTAGCATCCAAAACTATGATTTCTTTTGAAACGAGAAGCTTAACATTTTCATCAGCCGACAATGACAGCTCTCTTAAAAGGGGCATATCTCTTAATTCACCTGCTGCTACCATAAGCTCTAATCTTCCTGAATCATTTATTGTCCTTATGGTACAAAGTGGTGAAGAAAGTATAGTAGATATTTTTTCAGCAATAGAATATAGGACATCTCGAGGTTCTAAATTTTTAGTCAGCAATTGCGTCACATTTCCTATCGCCAGAATCTGCCTATTTCTCTCCAGTATTTCTTTTTTCGCATTATTGTAGTCTGTTATATCCCTTGATACCCCTTGAATTCCCACTACTTGGTTTTCGTTATTCTTTATAATTTTAGCCCTTGTTTCTGTAAGAACTATTGAGCCATCTCTTTTTTTAAATTTTATTTCCGCCATGCTTATTTTGCCATTCATCAAATCCTCCATAATCTTCTTATCATCGTCATGAATGAATTCAATGATTTTTCTGCCTGTCATTTCGTCCGGCAGATAATCTAAATATTTTAAAGATCTGTTATTTATAAACTCTATATTGCACTCACCATCAGTAAACCAAAGAATGTCTGAAATATTGTCTACCAGTGTCCTATACCTTGATTCCGATTTTTCAAGCTCATTCGTCACGGCTTCCATTTGCTCATAAGACGCCTCAAGCTCTATATAATAATCCTGCAATTCGTTGTTTTTCTTTAAAAGCTCCTGAGATTCTCTTATGAGCTCCTCATAGGTTGACTTTAGCTTATGTGACATTTCTCTGAAACTTCTTGATAACTCTACAAATTCTTCTGAAGCCTCTATATCAATGTTATAATCGTATTCACCATCTATTATACGTTTAACGCCTTCATTCAACTTTTCTATTGGATATGACAAGTATTTTGACTCTCTCATAGCCATAAAAGCTGAAATAAACAATATCAAAACAGAAACAAATATGTTATTGCCGATGCCTTTTACTATGTGGACAAATGAAAGTAAGTATACAAAAACTGAAACTCCGAATATTATAGCAAACAAGCGATTGCGATAACTTCTAAACATAAATACCTCCCTAAGCAGTAAAAGTCACTATTAATATTTTCGACAACATACAAAAAAACTTTACACAAATTTTAAATATCAGAATATTTTTTTGATGAAATATTTTTTATGTATGTATTAAATTTTTTTAATAAAAAAACAATAAAAAATAAAAGGCCGCACACCCGACTCTGTCATGTTACCATAAGCGTTACATAAGCAGTTAACTCCACTCAAGCACTCCCCCGGCACATGAAAGTATTTGCTTACCGTTGCTTCCTTCCAGACCTGGCGGGGTTCACAAATTTCCATTGCGGAGGACTTGAATATCATAATCACTTACTTATGCCAGCCTTACAGTAATCATGCCTCGGCTCGGGAATTCGACCCTGCTATAGCGGATTGCAGGTTACAGGGCACCGCTACCTCCCCATCTAGTACGGCCATGTAAGTCATCTATTAACTTACAACATTATTTTGTGCAATGCAAAACTTATTATACATCGTCTATATGTAAAAATCAACACATCGATTGAAATTTTTAATGGATGTTATGGATTAAGATGGGAATTACATTTAATGGCGGAGAGAGAGGGATTCGAACCCTCGGTACCCGTTTTTGGGGTACACACGATTTCCAGTCGTGCGCCTTAGACCAGCTCAGCCAT
>JASBVU010000259.1 GCA_029960905.1 Thermoanaerobacterium sp. | reverse complement strand
AAGTGTCCTTACCTTTAGCGCTTTATTGTAGTACGCATCATAATATCCTGAGCTTAATGCATATGTGCCTAACATTATCCTTCTTTTTACTTCTTTGCCGAAGCCTTCACTTCTCGATACCATGTACATATCAATAAGATCCTCGTATTTTTCTGCTGCGTATCCATACCGTATGCCATCATACCTTGCCAAATTTGAACTTGCCTCTGCAGATGCAACTATGTAATACGCTGCAAGTGCATAATCTATGTATTGTAAACTTACCTCTCTTATTTCAGCTCCTAATTCCTCGAATATCTTTAACGAAGCTTCAATGGATTTTCTTACTCCTTCATCAAGCCCTTGCCTAAAGAATTCTTTCGCATATCCTATCTTCATTCCCTTGATTTCGTCTTTTAGGAATTCCTTATAATCATTTTTTCTCACATTGTCTACAGAAGTAGAATCTTTTGGATCGTGGTCTGCAATGGCATTTAGCACGATAGCACAATCTGTCACATCTTTTGTAATCGGACCTATCTGATCTAAAGATGACGCAAAAGCCACAAGCCCATATCTTGAGACAAGACCGTAGGTAGGTTTCATGCCAACAACGCCGCATAATGATGCAGGCTGCCTTATAGAACCACCTGTGTCAGAGCCAAGTGAAAACACACACTCATCAGCAGCAACTGATGCAGCAGAACCGCCAGATGAGCCTCCAGGTACTCTTTCCAAATCCCATGGGTTCTTAGTTGTCTTAAAAGCTGAATTTTCCGTAGATGAGCCCATCGCAAATTCATCCAGATTTGCTTTTCCTACCATTACAGCACCAAGATTGTTGAGATTCTCTACTACCGTCGCATTGTATGGCGGGACAAAATCCTCAAGCATTTTCGATGCACACGTAGTTCTTATGTTTTCTGTGCACATATTGTCTTTTATTATAACAGGTATACCTGTCAAGTCATTTATGTTTCCATCTTTAATCATTTTGTCAGCTTCTTCAGCTTTTTTTAGTGCAAAGTCCTCTGTTTTGCATATTAACGCATCTACTTTTGGTTCAACTTCATTGATTCTTTTCAAATAAGCATTTGTAATTTCTACAGCGCTAATCTCTTTTTTTCTAAGAAGGTCATTAAGCTCATGTATTTTCAATTCATGCAATTCCATTAATACCACCTCACTCGATTATCTTTGGCACTTTAAAGCATCCATCTTCTTTTTCTTTAGCATTCATAAGGATTTTTTCTCTGTCCATTGATGGCACAACCACATCTTCACGGAAGACATTGTTTATTGGAACAATGTGAGCTGTTGGTTCTACGCCATCTGTATTTAACTCATTTAACTTGTCTACATATTTTATAATGCTATCAAGCTGATGCGAAAATTTTTCTAACTCGTCATCAGAAAATTTAAGCCTTGCCAATTTTGATACGTGGATAACTTGGTCTTTTGTAATTGACATGCATACACACCCTTTCAACTTTCTTTTCATACAAATAAAAGCATCATTTAGTTAATTTTATCATTGTTTCAGCATGTTTTCAAACTCTTCTTCATTTACTATTTTTATCCCAAGCTCTTGTGCTTTTGAAAGCTTTGAACCGGGATCTGCACCTACGACGACATAATCTGTTTTCTTGCTGACAGAACCTGTCACTTTTCCTCCTCTTTCTTCTATAAGCTTCTTAGCCTCATCTCTGGTGTACTTTTCAAGTGTTCCAGTTAAGACAAAAGTAAGTCCTTCAAAATCATTATTTACATTTTTTACATCTTTTTTTCGCATGTTTACACCAGCAGCTTTCAATCTGTCTATTATATCCAGATTTTGTTTTTCCTTAAAAAAGGCTACTACGCTGTCTGCCATCTTAGGACCAATTTCCTCTATTTCAGTAAGTTCATCAAAAGTAGCTTTCTCAAGAGATTCCATCGTCTTAAAATGATTAGCTAATATATTAGCAGCCTTGCTTCCAATAAGGTCAATGCCAAGGCCAAAAATCAATCTGTCCAAATCCCTGCCTTTGCTTTCATCTATCGCATTGATAAGGTTCTTTACTGATTTATCTCCCATTCTATCAAGTTTTATTAAATCATCGTATTTTAAATAATACAAATCAGATATGTTGTGCATGAGATGATTGTCGAGTAGCTGTCCTATCACCGCAGGTCCTAATCCATCTATATCCATTGCATCTTTAGATGCAAAGTGTATTATGCCTCTTTTTAGCTTAGCAGGACAGTTTAAACCTGTACACTTAGTCACAGATTCGCCAGGAAGCCTCACTGTCGCAGCACCGCACTCAGGACACACATCTGGCATGATAAAAAACCTTTCACTGCCATCTCTTTCTTCTAATACAACACTTACAACCTCAGGTATGATTTCGCCTGCCTTTTGAATGATTACCGTATCACCGATTCTTATATCCTTTTCTTTTATATAATCTTCATTATGAAGCGTTGCTCTTGATACGATCGAACCTGCAATCTTCACAGGTTCTAATATGGCTGTAGGTGTCAACGCACCTGTCCTTCCAACCTGAACTATTATGTCTTTAACTTTTGTCTTTTGCCTTTCTGCTGGATACTTAAATGCAATAGCCCAGCGAGGATCCTTTGCAGTAGAACCTAAAATTTCCCTTTTACCCAAATCATTTACCTTGACAACCGCTCCATCTGTCTCATAAGGCAAGCTATCTCTTATAGTCTTTATGTAATTTATGTCCTCAATGACTTCATCTATATTCTTGCAAATTTTAAGATGTGGGCTTACTTTGAACCCTTGCTGTTTTAAAAATTCTAATGCTTCAGCGTGTGTCTTTAATTCTATTCCCTCTATTCTCTGTAAATTAAATACAAATATATCTAAATCTCTTTTGGCAGTTATTTTAGGGTTTAATTGCCTTAAAGAGCCAGCAGCAGCATTTCTCGGGTTTGCAAAGAGGCTTTCCCCATTTAACTCTCTTTCTTCGTTAAGTTTTTCAAATGAAGCTTTAGGCATAAAAACCTCACCTCTTACGATGAGGTTTAAATCATCTTTAAGCTTCAAAGGAATTGATTTGATAGTTCTTAGATTATTTGTAACATTTTCGCCCACAAGCCCATCACCCCTCGTAGAGCCAACAGCAAAAAAGCCATTTTCATAAATCAGCTCTACAGACAAGCCGTCAATTTTAAGCTCTACTACGTATTCTACATCTCCGACAGATGATCTTACTCTCCTATCAAAATCCCTAAGCTCGCCTTCAGAAAAGGCATTTGCCAAGCTTTGCATCGGCACTACGTGCGTAAATGGCTCAAACTCTTTTACAGGTTCACCGCCAACCCTTTGGGTAGGTGAATCAGGCGTCTTAAACTCAGGGTATTTTTCTTCTAATTCAATAAGTTCCCTCATCATCATGTCGTATTCATAATCAGATATCTCAGGCTTGTCCAATACATAGTACATGTAATTGTGATGATTAAGCTTATCTCTCAATTCTTTTATCCTGTCTTCTATCGTCATAAATACACCACCTTATGATATAGCCCTAATTGGAGCATACTTCAAAGACAATCTCTTTATACCAACATTGGGAAATGCAACAGTCAGCTCCTTATCATCGCCGTTTCCATCCACGCTTACTACAGTTCCAATGCCCCATAATTTGTGCTCAACTTTATCTCCTGGATTGTAGTTTTCTTTATTATTTGTCTTCCTGGCGAAAGTATTTATATACGTCG
>JASBVU010000258.1 GCA_029960905.1 Thermoanaerobacterium sp. | reverse complement strand
CAAAAAGTCGACTGGGATGGCAAAACTCAGACAGTTACTGTGACTTCAAAGGACAAAGTAATTAAATTGGTCATAGGGAAAAATTATGCTACAGTAAATGGTAACAATGTTTCGCTGGATGTTCCAGCAAGGCTTATAAACAACAATACGACTTATGTGCCTATGAGATTTTTATTTGAAAATTTAGGCTATGATGTGAAATGGGTTGCAGATAAATATCTAATTCAAGCTACCAAAAAATTAGATCCTCCCTCTGCAAGCAATGTTAATATTATCGGTTTTACATCAAACTATGTAAATGGCACATATACGATAACTGTTAAAGGTGATGGACCTTTAACATATACACATGGTTCTGTAAATGATGACAGCAGCATAAGAATTTATTTTGATTTCAACAATGCAATAAATACCGTTACAAATAAACAGATAACAATAGACAAAAACGGCTTAAATCAGGCGTACATCGGGCAGAATAAGTTGCAGCCAGCAATAACCAGGCTTGTTGTAAATATGGACTATTCAATGCCATATACCATAACACAGTCACAAGATAAAAAAGAATTTGACATATCATTTAAAATAGGACAAAATAAAGTGACGAACATTTTAGCTGCTAAGGTCAACAATGGCGATCAGATAACGATAAATACAGATGCTGATCACTTTAGCCCATCCAGATATGGTGATAACAAGATCATTATAGATGTGACAGGTGCGAGTTTGACAATGCCTGACGGTAAACTAGCAGGTAGCATATCGTATACTGGAAATGTCGTTACTGGTATTAGGTATTCTCAGCTTGATACAAATACAGTGAGGATTGTTGCAGAGACAAGCCTTAAGGCAGATTTTAATGTTCAACCAACCCCACAGGGCGTATTGCTTACAATAACAAAACCAGATCCTAATAAAAAGCAGTTAGTTTACATAGATCCGGGACATGGCGGTTCTGACCCAGGTGCTATAGGCGTTGGAGGAATACATGAGGCGGATATCAATCTTGCCATTGGATTAAAATTAAAGACGCTTTTGGACAATGGAGGATACAGGACTATAATATCTCGGACAACCGATACTGATGTGGGTCTTTACGACAGACCTTTACAAGCGAATAATGCTGGAGCAGATGTCTTTGTAAGCATCCATTCTGATTCTTTTGAATCACCTTCAGCAAATGGCACCACAGTTTTGTATTACCCAAACGGCTATAATGGCGATACAAGAGACGAAAAGACATTTGCACAGATAATTCATGATGATCTCATGAAGCAAATAAATACGACTGACAGAGGGCTTTCAGAAAGGCCAAACTTGGTTGTTCTTAATCAGACGAAAATGCCTGCCGTTTTGGTGGAAACGGGATTTGTCACAAGTCCTACAGATGCTCAGCTTTTGACTGACGAAAATTTTCAGTGGAAAGTTGCACAGGGAATATACAACGGCATCGTGGATTATTTTGACAAATTATCTAATGGCAGCATAAGCATGACAGTTTCAAACTCTGTATATGGCAGCAATTAAAACAGGCAAAAAATCGCCTGTTTTTTTTATATGCTTTCTTGTAAATTAATTTAAAAGGTTTTAAAATAATATTATGGTTTACGCTCTGGATAACAAAAATTAAACTAGGCTAAAATTATAGTATAAAATATAAAGGAGCTGAAGAAATGAAAAGAGTAGATGGAAGAGATTCGAGATCGTTAAGACCTATAAAAATAACCAGAAATTTCAACAGATATGCTGAAGGATCTGTTTTGATAGAAGTTGGCAATACAAAAGTTATTTGTACTGCATCAATTGAGGATAAGGTGCCGCCGTTTCAAAAAGGTACTGGCAAAGGGTGGATTACAAGTGAATACTCAATGATTCCGAGAGCCACAGAAACCAGAACTCAGAGGGAGTCAACAAAAGGCAAGCAATCGGGACGTACCATGGAAATCCAAAGGCTCATTGGAAGAGCATTAAGGGCTGTTGTCGATTTAGATGCACTAGGAGAAAAAACAATATGGATCGACTGTGATGTAATACAGGCAGATGGCGGAACTAGGACTGCATCGATCACAGGTTCATTTGTAGCACTTGTAGATGCCATGAATAAACTTAAGGAAAAGGGCGCTATAAGCAAAATGCCTATAAAAAGCTTTGTTGCTGCTGTAAGCGTAGGAATTGTAGGCAATGATAAACTTTTAGATCTTTGTTATTTAGAAGATAGCAATGCACACGTTGATATGAACATTGTCATGACGGATAAAGGCGAATTCATCGAAATACAAGGAACTGGTGAAGGCGGTCCGTTTAGCAAAAGTGATTTTTCGGAGCTTTTAGAATTAGCAGAGGAAGGCTTGAATAAAATCATACAGATTCAAAAAGAAACATTGGGAGATATATCATTAGAAATTGGAGTTGAAAGTGATGAAAATAGTTGTAGCGACCCACAACAAGCATAAAGTAGATGAAATTAGGGATTTTTTTAAAGGAGATTATGAAGTATTGTCGGCAGATGATATTGGGTCATATGATGAAGTAGAAGAAACAGGAAAGACGATTGAGGAAAATGCTCTTTTAAAGGCCAGAGCTTTAGCAGATTTAACCAATGAATTGATAATTGCCGATGATACAGGTTTGTTTGTCGATTATTTAGGCGGAGAACCTGGAGTGTATACTGCAAGATTTGCAGGTATAAATGCAACATACGAAGACAATAATAATAAACTTTTAAACTTGTTAAAAGGCGTTCCATTGGAAAAGAGAAAAGCTACTTTCAAAACCGTAATAGCGTTGATTTATAAGGGAAGAGAAGCTATAATAGAAGGAAAAGTGGATGGAAGGATAATTGATGCTCCAAGGGGACAATATGGCTTTGGGTATGATCCGATATTTTATGTTGATGAAATAGGAAAGACATTAGCAGAGCTTACATTAGAAGAAAAAAATAAAGTAAGTCATAGGGCAAATGCTTTGAAAAAATTAAAAGAATATATAAAAAATAATTTGGAGGACCGCAAATGAGACTATTTGTTACAAGTGATACTCACGGAATGTTACAATCAGTCAGAAATATTTTGAAAAATATTAAAAATATTGATTACATTATACACTTAGGAGACTATTACAGAGATGCAGAGGAATTAGATAAAGAATTTGGAATACCGACTATATATGTATATGGGAATTGCGATTTTGGCGACAAAGAGAAGTACGAAAAGATTATTGAAGTAGCTGGTAAAAAAATATTATTAACACATGGACATAAGTACTACGTCAAATTTGAAAAAAGCATCATAATAGAAAAAGCTAGGGAATACGGCGTTGATGCGGTATTTTATGGCCACACCCATGTACCATTAGTATACAGGGCTGGTGATATGCTTGTATTGAACCCTGGAAGCCCTTCAATGCCACGTGAAGGGTCATCAAGGACAGTATCTATAGTAAACATAGAGGATGGCATCATAGTGCCGCAGCTAATAAATATAGATGACATGGAGGAATACATTGGAAATAAAAAAAGTGGAACAAAATTTGAATTTTAGGTGTTGACAAAGATAAATATTCCTGATATAATTTAAAACTGTCAGAGCGATGAGGCAGAAATAAGCGATGACAACTGTATATGCGGGTGTAGCTCAATGGTAGAGTTCTAGCCTTCCAAGCTAGCTACGTGGGTTCGATTCCCATCACCCGCTCCAATATGCGCCTGTAGCTCAGTTGG
>JASBVU010000257.1 GCA_029960905.1 Thermoanaerobacterium sp. | reverse complement strand
TGGCAACATCTTTTTTAATTCCGCTGCAGTTCCGCTGGATACTATTCTGCCTTCATTTAAAATTGCAATTTGATCTGCAAGTTCATCTGCTTCCTCTAAATATTGCGTTGTAAGAAATACTGTTATTCCTCTCTTAGTTAAATCCTTAATTATTTTCCACATTGTTATACGGCTTTGTGGATCCAATCCTGTTGTCGGTTCATCAAGAAATAGAATCGGCGGATCACCTATTAAGCTCATTGCTATATCAAGACGCCTGCGCATACCACCTGAATAAGTAGATACACGTCTATTGGCGGCATCAAGCAAATCAAACTGTTCAAGTAATTTATTAGCTCTGATACTTGCGTCAGGCAGATGACGAAGCTCTCCAATCATTTGCAAATTTTCCCTTCCTGTCAAGACTTCATCGACTGCGGTAAATTGTCCCGTTAAACTTATTACTTCGCGTACTTTATCTGGTTGACGGACAACATCATAACCGTAAATCTCTATACTTCCTTTATCGGGTTTTAACAAAGTAGTAAGAATTTTTATCATTGTTGTTTTACCAGCTCCATTAGAACCCAGTAATGCAAAGATACTACCTCTTTTTACAGTAAAACTGATATTTTTAAGAACTTTAAGGTCTTTAAATGACTTTTCAAGGCCATTAACAGAAATGGCTGTATTTGTTTGTATCATATTTACCATCCTCCTAAATTTTTGTTATATTAGCGAGAATTACATTTGCATCCTTTAAAACTGCTGGCGTCAGCTATCCATTGATATCTTTTTTGCCTCGTTTTATTTAAAATAAACTTTTATAAAGATCACACTTTTTCAAGATATCTCTGTTAGTCCTGACTTTTTAAAGGTTGTACCAATAAATGTTTGATTATAGAAACATATTTTGGACAAATCACAGGTACTAAATTCTGTATTATTTAAATTAAAGATATGGTTTTTAAAGCTGGCATTTCTTAAATCGCGCATAATCAATTATGCCACAGTACATACTTCATTAATAACCCTCCATCACAATATTATTTTCTTGCTTTCTCTGACAACAGAATCATTGTGTTGATTAAAGTTATCTACATATTCTACAAGCTCTATATTGCACCCTTGCCCAATTGTAACATTCTTACCTCTCACAGCTTTCGCTGTCGTATATTCCAGGTATATTTCATCACCTTCAATGACATCTGTTGTAAGGTTGCCCTTACACATATCATGAGACAAAAGCATCGATTTGATAAGCTTAAGCCTCTTAAATATTGATTCAGAACCTCGTCTTATCATGATTTTCTCTCCGCCTATTTCTTTGACAAAATTATTGCCATAGATATAGATGTCTATGTCATCAGCATTCAATAGTCCATTTAATTTCAGGACAATGCTATTTGATTTAAACACATCAGAATTGCAATTTCCTTCTACTGTAAAATAGCCATTTGCATCTATTTTTTCAGATGAAATATTTCCATTAATAGTCGTGTTGCCGTGCGTTATTAAATTTTTAATAGATGTATTATCATCTACTGTCATGTTACCTGAAGCCTTAAACATATCAGCATATAAGCTGCCTTTTACATTTATACTTCCCGCAACTACACCAGTGACAGACTTTAAGTCTCCATTTATCGTGCAATCTCCAACAGCTTTGATGTACACACAATCAACAGGGCTATTAAAAATTCCATTTCCCACTACTGAGACATTATTAAATAAACCGCCTGCAGATGTATTATCACCGACAATCTTTATATCTTGCCTTTTTTCTAAATCCATAAAAAGCACTCCTTCAAATCTTTTTAAATTCTTTAACATTCGCATTATCATCTTTTTCAAATTTATCCTTGTATTCTACAATGTCGATATTTGAACCCGGACCAATTTTAACATTTTTCCCTCTTACGATTTTTGCATTAGTGTACTCTATATAAATATCATCACCCTCAACAGTGTCCACAATCAATCTTTGTGGCATTGAAAATGTCTCAAGGATTTTTTCAAAGAATTTTATACTGTTTGTATTGTCTCTACAAACATTAATACTTTGACCACCAATTTCTCTCACTTTGCATTTTACAAAGAGTCTTATATCTATATTTTCCGCATTTAAAAGTCCGTTTATGGTAAAACCACCTCGTGAAATAAATATTTCTGAATTTAAGTCATCATTTACTTTGAAAACACCATATATCTGGACCTTTTCAGCACTTACACCATGAGCCACATTTAATGACCCTTCCACAGTTAATTCTTTGCACTTAATATCGCCATTTACATTATTGACCCCACTTACAAGGATGCTATCTGCTTTTATGCTGCCATCTACTTTTGAAACACCACTGCATTTAAAATCTGTGCATTCTACATCGCCTTTTACTCCCATAACACCGCTTATTATGACATTTCGATACTTGCCACCAGCAGAGTCTCCTACGCCACTGCCAATTAAATCATTTAAGTTTTCACTACTCATTAGGTTCGCCCCCATTTACCAATTTTATTTTTAATTCTTCAATAATTCCCGCAACATTCAGCCTTTTAATGATTTTCGCACCTGACTCGAAATAAACTTCAGACCCACTTGATACCAAAAAACATGTAGATACTCCAAACTTTCTCACAAATAATAGATCGCAATTCTTCCCATTAAATTTATTGTAATTTTCTTTCAAAGTTTCTAAAATAATTTTCCCTTCTTCAAGATTTATATCTCCTGCAATTATCATTTCATCAACAATGTAAATATATAGAATGGAGTTAAATGAAAACTCTTTTTCTTCTCCAAACGTCTTTATATACAGCTCCAAAGATATTAACGAAACAATGTTGCGTTTTTTTATCTCATCTAAACTTAATACAATCTCTGATGGATTAGGCGAAAGCATATTTGCAAGATCGTCCAATGATAAATCATCTTTCATGCTTAAAATTTTATTTACTCTTTCAAGAATCTTAGCTTTAGGGAAAAATGTCTCTTGTCCTGTAAATGTAGACTTTCTTATAAACCATTCCTCCGGAATAAGATTTTTCCTCTTCCACCTGTAGAGCTGCCCGTAGGAAATACCAGTAATTTCAAGCAATTCCTTTTTCGATATTAAATCATTGTTATCCACTAACACTCACCTCCACATAAACAGTATAACATAACACTGTTACGTTGTAAATAGATTCGATAAAATTTTTAAACAAAAAAACTGATTGTAGTGTATTTCAAATTATTGTATAATTATTTTGAAAAATAGCACTCGGAGGTATATTATGAAATTAGACTTAGATGATAGAATAATAGATTCAATTAAATTTATAGGAAAAAATATAATAATATTGATAAAATTGTGATATATGGTTCAAGAGCAAGAGGAGATAATAGAAAGACCAGTGATATAGATATTGCCGTATATTGCAAAGATAATTCACATAAAGGTGCAATTTATTGCGATTTAGATGATATAAATACTCTGTTGAAACTTGATATAGTTTTTATAGATGATAATACTGACAAAAAGTTATTAGATAATATTAACCGGGATGGTGTTATTATATATGAAAAGCAATAATAAACTTGAAAATTTTATAAAGGCATTGGATAGATTAAAAGAAGGCTTGTTACAATATGATAAGGAAGACGAACGTGAAGCCTCACCATCTAAACATAAAATGTTATAGATAGAGTTTCCTACTGCATTAACAGTAGAACTGCCTGTCATAAATACAGTCTAATCACGCAA
>JASBVU010000256.1 GCA_029960905.1 Thermoanaerobacterium sp. | reverse complement strand
GTCTTTTCTTTATAATCGGTGTAATAAAATTACGATAAAACCACCTAAATTGGTTATTAAATCTGTTTTCAGATGCAACTTCTGCCATATGATTATCAAAAATTAAAGGGTATTTTAATTTTGCAGACTTACAGATAAAACGCATACCTGTAAGTGTATCATTTCCGTGTACCATTACCACATCGGGTCTAAGATTTTCAACAATTTTAAATATGTTTGGGTAAAAGATTTGCCTACTGGATACAGAGCCTAATGTTGGCAACCTAATAACTTTTACACCAGTTTCTTCAGTAAACTTCCGGTCGTATACCTCAATTTGTTTTTCAAATTCCTCATTTATAAATCCTTTACTAGTCCAAGGTCTTAATGACTTACTAGTAACTATTGTTGCTTTATGTCCATGATACACATGCCACTTTGTTAAAAAGTTAATCTGATAACCACTTGTAGGTAAAAAATGATCTTCGACATGGACTATATGCATAATTTTTCCTCCAATTTGTATTCAATACTCCATATTCTACGATTTACACTCATTCCTAGAATGATGTAGGAGGTATAGAAACGACTAAACGTCTTCATTGACAATTCCTATTTTGTAATTATCATGTAGGGAAGTTAGACAACCGTATAAGAATTAGCTACCCCTGCATACCCACAAAATATATAAGACCGAAAATAATACTATAAGATCAACGTTTAAATTTTTAACTTTATGATTGAACAGTTCTTTTCTTGCATTCGTGCACAGACATAAAACATATTAAAAAATCAAGTGCTTTTTATTTATTACCACGGTGTTTTTGTCGCTTGACGAAAAAATAGAAAATACTCTTACCAAAGGCAATCGGAACAAGATGAAAGAAAGATTGGGCCGCCTCGTGATAAGATAAGATTCCAACTTATTTAAAGCCACAGGTTGTACAGTCTCTTCAGGACGTTTCGGCTCAAAAGATGAACACTAAATCATAAAGACTTGATTTATTTTGATTACACAACATGACTGAGTCTTTAACAGCAACGATTCATATCAAAATCTTTTCCTACAGACACTTCATCATCTTAATTTAAAACGAGCTCATATTGACCGCAAGACTTATGTATATAATCTTGATGAATTTTTGCTTTTTCTTGGGCAACAGAGTGATAAATTCTTTCTAAAGTTGTATACCAAATATTTTGATTCGACTCACTACTCAAAGAGTGATATCCTAACAAAGTTCAAGCGAATACTCATTGAATAGATTCGTTTGTGATGATTATTCGATTGAATAGACTCAAAACACACAAAAATATTCAGACAATCTGGCTACCAGTAGCGTTTGACCTTAACAAACAAGTACATGAATTGATTCAAAATAACAAGATTCCTTACATTTTATGTCCCTCTGTTATGAACAAAAAAGTAAGGTATCCGTAATACGTACATCGTTCTTCCATGTATTTTTTATTAACACAAACAAAACCATGAGAAACATGTTCTTGTTTAACCTCTTCAAACTCTTGCAACTCTAGTGCTATCGAAAATACTTAGGGAACTTCTTGGTTATGTGTGTTTTCTCACTAACATTAATGCCAGGATTTCGTGAATGTTTTCTATTTTTTAATCTAAATCATAAAATGTAATGATGAACCTAAACTTTTTAATTATTTTTAACAAAGCCCGGTCTCCGATATAACTAGATATTCCTCAATATTTTTGGTCTCTTCACCATTTTCTGTGATTTGTACACGAACCTTGCATTTAGATGTCAATCAGACCGTCTCCTTCTTCAGCTTACTGACCACTAAGTTGGTAGAATGGGAGTAGTCAAGTGCCTTCCTTGACGGCTGCCATTCTACCAACTATCATGTTAGCTGCTGAAGAAGAGCCCTTAAGCAATTTGATCAAAATTAGTATTCCCTGTACATTCCAAAAATACACGAAGTCGAAAACGATTTAGATTCCGATATCCATAAGCCCTCCGTTTTATATTTTTGATTTTATGATTAGTTCCTTCTGTTCGGGCATTCGTGTATGGAGATAAGAAATATTGGAGTATGGGTGCTTTCCACTTTTCTAATGTGTTGGCCACTTTATGAAAAGATGAGTAAGGACTATTCCGTGCTAATTGAATCCATTCTTCTAAAAGATCATGGGCATCATCGTAATCGGTCAACTTATAGAAATCTCGAAATAGTTCCTTTAAATAGTAAGCACAAGCAAGTTCTCGGTACTCTTCTAAGATTTCTTCCAAGCGTGCTTTCTGATGATCCTGTAGTGATTCATATCCTTTCAACAGGAGGAATCTTGCTTTTTTTAGTTTTGCAAATCCTTTTCTAACTTTGTCTAAGGCTTGTGTGACTTTTTGAACAACATGGTATTTATCAATGACGATCGTCGCTAAAGGAAAGACGGATTGAATCGCTTTATGATAAGGCTCCCACATGTCCATAACGATGGTTTGAACCGTTTGGGAGGAAAGGACATTCTGATTTAATAGTTGAATGGTGGAATCACAATCTCGGTCTTTATGCATTCCGATGACACAGCCTAATTTCGCCTCTGTCAGAACGGTTTCGTATCGATGACCTTTTCGTACAGACACCTCATCTAAACTTAAAACCAGTTCATCCTTATCTAAAGCTTCATGAATTTGTTTTTGATGAAGGGCAGCTTTTTCTTGAGCGACCGAGTAGTAAATTCTCTCTAAGGTCGAATACGGAATCTTTTGTTTTCGACTTACATCTTGTATAGTTGTATCCTGACATAATTCAAACAAGTATTCACGATACCTATTCGTTTGGTGTTTATTAGGTTGAATCAACTCATAAGACTCCGAGAATACCGATTGACAATTTTGGCATTGATATCGTTTGACTGGCACAAATAAACACACAGAATGATTGAGAATAGGAAGATCACGAACCTTTCTTGTCCTCCTGTCATGGACATAAGAAGTCATAAATCCACAATAAGGACAACGTTCCTCATGACACTTTTTTTGAACATGAACAAAATATTGATTGGAGAAAGAAAGTTGTTTAATCACTTCAAATTCTGGCAATTCTAGTGATATAGAAAGCACTTACGAAACCTCCTTATGTTTGTGTGGTAGCTAACATTATTGCCAGGTTTTCGTAAGTGTTTTCTTCTTTTTTGCCAAAATCACAAAAAGTGGTGATGAATCTATTTTTGAAACATCCATCTAACTATCTACCATCATTTCTTCATATAATTTTATATATTCATTATATTTATCTTCAGCTCTGTATCTTAAAGAAGTATTAAGACAATTCTCTTCATAGTATTTCTTGTTTCTACATCTAACTTCTAAAATTGCATTAAATAATGCTTCTGTATTCCCTTTATCAACCACACATCCACACTGTTCATTAATGACCTCTGATACTCCACCTGTATCAAAAGCTACAACTGGAGTACCTGCGGCTAATGCCTCAATATTTACTGTTGGAAAATTATCTTCCAAGGTAGGATTAACAAAAACATCTGCCATTGAGTAAAATTCAACTAACTCTTCTATATTTTCTGTACGTGTAAAACCGATAATATTTTTAGGTAAGTTCTGCTTTTGCTTTTTACTTACACCAATTAATATAATAGTACATTTATCATCGATTTTCTCTGACAATTCTAAAAAGTAATTGTAGCCCTTTCTCTTATCAGTAAAACTAGCAGCTACTCCGAGAATAATAAACTGATCTTCAGATATTCCTAATTTTTCTCTAATCCTCTT
>JASBVU010000255.1 GCA_029960905.1 Thermoanaerobacterium sp. | reverse complement strand
ACCTCCAGATACTACATCTAAACCTAGATTTTCTTCTTCTATGATTTTACATATTGCTGTAGTCATAAACGCCTTGCTGGCATAGATCACTTCATTTCCGAGATAATTTTTCTTAAAACCGTTGTAGAAGGAACGGCAATTTTCTCTTAACAATTCTTCATCTATGACATAAAGGGGAGTACCGTATTGCTTTGCTATTTTTACAGTATCGCATCCAGCGATCTCCAAATGACCTTTTGAATTTATGCGCATGTTCTTTTGAAACACAAAATCATCTCCATCACTTTAATAATTTAAAACATCAAATTCACCGTATAAATAAAAACAGCTAAGGTATTTTCTTTAGCTGTGATCCAAAAGACATAGAAATACCTCCTTTCCCATAGCGAGATAGCTCATCACAAATAGTCCGGGTTAACTACTTGTGACAGTCCTATACATCTTATGCATAGGCCCAGCTGCGTAGATATTAAGGTATCTACACGCTTCGGCGGATTTATCCCTTTCACATACAATCATCGGCTCCTTAAAGCCTAATGCATGTTACTCTTGATGCTCCGCTCCTCTACCTCACCTTCAAGGAAGATGAGGTACATAGTATTTATTTTTTAAATATGATACCATTAAAAACTCAATGTGTCAACATATTTATGAATCATTAAGGGAATAATCAATAATGAGACTTTCAAGGAGTGATGTTATGCAGTGGTTGATAACTTTTATAGCATCTTGGATAATTTTTATTTTGCTAATTGATTTAAAACAGATAAAGTATACAATATGGGCGGGATTGTTAGCAGTTGTTTTTCAATTAATAATAGATAATATGGCATTTCACTTAAAATTATACGATTTTAAGTACGATATTTTAAAGATTTTTAATTCATCATTCTTTTTTACATTTGCTGCACCATTGACAATAGGGATATTATACGCGCAAACTTATCCAGAGAATAGGATGTTGAGGTTTATAAATGTTTTTATATCTACTGCTTTGTTTTTTGGGTTAGAGTACGCATTAAAGCTATCAGGAGCACTTAAATATATACATTGGCATTACTTTTACAGCATTACGATAGACTTCTTGGCATTGATGTCTTTAGGCAATTTGATTACGATATTTAGACTTGCACCATGGATGCGAAATGAAAGATAGGTGAATGAGGGATAAGTATGCTTAGATTTATCTTAATTGTTTCTTTAGATTCAATACTTGTTTACATGTGGTTTAGACATTTAGACAGTTTAAGAAAAAAACAAAATGATGATTAATAATATACAAAAAAACGATGTAAATATCATAGGTATTGTATATTTGAAATACTGAAAAATAATATTATAATATAAGTATCAAACGTTTACCATTTTTAAGGGGGATATCGAAAGATGGCTGATGTTATTCTTAAACATGTATACAAAACATATCAGGGTGGAGTGACGGCTGTTAAAGATTTTAACTTAGAGATTAAGGACAAAGAATTTATAGTCTTAGTTGGCCCATCTGGATGTGGAAAATCTACTACATTGAGGATGGTTGCCGGTCTTGAGGAGATAAGTCAAGGAGAGTTATATATTGACGGGAAATTAGTAAATGATGTGCCACCAAAGGATAGGGATATAGCAATGGTGTTCCAGAACTATGCTCTGTACCCACACATGACAGTCTATGACAACATGGCTTTCGGCTTAAAGCTTAGAAAAGTGCCAAGGGCAGAGATAGATCAAAAGGTAAAGGAAGCAGCGAGGATACTTGGCATAGAGGATTATTTAAAGAGAAAGCCAAAAGCATTGTCAGGTGGTCAAAGGCAGAGGGTTGCATTGGGACGTGCTATAGTTCGTAATCCTAAGGTGTTCCTCATGGATGAGCCACTTTCAAACTTGGATGCTAAGTTAAGAGTTCAGATGAGGACAGAGATTGCAAAGCTTCACGACAGATTGCAGACGACATTTATATACGTAACACACGATCAGACAGAGGCTATGACGATGGGTTCAAGAATAGTCGTCATGAAAGATGGCGTTATACAGCAGGTAGATAAGCCGCAAGTAATATATGAGCATCCTGATAATTTGTTTGTTGCAGGCTTTATTGGAAGTCCGCAAATGAATTTCATAGATGCTAGACTTGAAAGTGAGAATGGAAAAGTTTATGCATCTTTCAAAGGTTTTAAAGTTGTCGTTCCAGACGGAATTGTAAAAAGATTAAAGGATGAAAGCTATATAGGAAAAGAAGTAGTATTGGGCATAAGGCCAGAAGATTTGCATGATGAAGAAGTTTTCCTTGAAGCATATCCTGATAGTGTGATTGAGACTAAAGTAGATGTTACAGAGCTTATGGGTTCTGAAACATATCTTTACCTTGATTTGCAAGGACAGCCGCTTACAGCGAGAGTTGATCCTAGATCGACAGCAAAAGCTGGCGATATAATCAAAATTGGCTTGGATACAAATAAACTCCATCTGTTTGACAAGCAGACAGAGCAGACGATATTAAACAGATAAGAGACAAGACCCATAGGAGAGATTTTTCTTCCTATGGGTCTTGTTTTATGCATACAGTTTTCCATACGGCCTATGACCTGCAGGATGCAGTTTTATAAACTTGTGGTTTATGATTTTATCGTAGTCGTATTTGAAGTATGATGAAAAATTTTTGATGTATTTGCTTATCTCTTTTAAATCATCTTCTGTCGCGTCTTCCTTGATGACTTCTTTTCCAAGCTTATAATCTTCAACATCATTGCACCTTAAATATATGACACCGCCGTGCATTCCTGTCCCGCAGTACTCACCGACGATATCTTTCTTGTTGCTTAAATTTAACACTATCATGCATCCACCTGCCATGTATTCACCGAAGAAGTCCCCAGGCGTTCCACCTATTACAACTACTGGGACTTTGTCATTGTACTGTTTCATGTGAATTCCTACTCTGTATCCGGCATCGCTTTTTATATACATGGAACCGCCTCTCATGCCGTATCCAACAACATCTCCAACATGACCGTGCACTATTATGCTTCCATCATTCATGGTGTTTCCGATAGCATCTTGCCCATTGCCAAACACTTCAATCGTCAATCCATCCATAAATGCAGCCAAGTCATTTCCAGGTGTACCTTCTATATTAATTTTAGTGTGGCCATTTAAGTTGTCTCCTATATATCTTTGTCCGTTCACATTTTTTAAATTTATCACATCTTCTCCTGAACTGACTAATTCTTTTATCATTTCGTTTAAGTCTCTATAATACATGTCTTTTGCATCGATTGTCTTCACGTTAATGCACCTCCAAATCCAACATTTTGGATTTCCTCAAGTCTTTAGGGAAATATACGTATCCAAAATCATCTTTCATCAGATGGTCTTTAAATGGCGAAACATCTATTCTGTCTCTTATTAGTCCTGTATATATTCCTGCTCTATCAACATCATTTATCAATATGAAGCCTACAATATTATTACCTTTAAGCACAATTTTTCTATAAGTGTTTTTATTGTAATCAGCTTTTGTCAACACGTCGTAGGAGCTATCTGGAGGATTTATGATTCCAGCCGTAATGATATAAGTATCTTTGTAGCCTATAGAATTCATCGGGAATGTTCCTTTTGTCGCATTTTCTATGCCTACCATGTTTAGACCAGCCGTTTCTCCTTGCATGTAGGCACTAGGCCATATAGGCACGACTCTGTTCGAATCGATAAGCATATCGTATCCTTCAGCCACATCTCCAGCAG